>JACDGO010000166.1 GCA_013821585.1 Sphingomonadaceae bacterium | reverse complement strand
GGCGTGGTGCGGCTGTGCGCGGGCGAGGGGATGCCGCGCGGCGACCTCGCCGAGCAGCAGCGCCACGCGCGCCGCGTCGCGCAATCGGTGACGGTCGACAAGAACCCGCCGAAGCGCGGCACGCGCGCGATCGACCGCGTCGTGCTCCATCCGGTCGCGGGGCCGCTAATCCTCGCCGCGCTGCTGTTCGTGATGTTCCAGGCGGTGTTCAGCCTCGCCGTCTATCCCGCCGACGTGATCGCCGGGGGGTTCGCGTGGTTGCAGGACGCGGTGCGTGCGACGATGCCGGACGGCATCCTGCGCTCGCTGATCACCGACGGGGTGATCGCGGGCATCGGCGCGGTGATCGTCTTCCTGCCGCAAATCCTGATCCTGTTCGCGTTCATTCTCGTCCTGGAAGCGTCGGGCTATATGGTGCGCGCGGCGTTCCTGATGGACCGGCTGATGGCAGGCGTCGGCCTGTCGGGGCGCGCGTTCATCCCGCTCCTGTCGAGCTTCGCCTGCGCGATCCCCGGCATCATGGCGACGCGGACGATCGAGGATCCCAAGGACCGGCTGACGACGATCCTGATCGCGCCGCTGATGACCTGCTCGGCGCGGCTCCCCGTCTACGCGGTGATCATCGCCGCGTTCATCCCGGCGCGCACCGTCGGGCCGGGGATAGGCTTGCAGGGGCTGGTGCTGTTCGCGCTCTATGGCGCGGGAATCTTCGGCGCGCTCGGCGCGGCGCTGCTGCTCAGGCGGACGGTGACTAGGGGGCCGGTGCAGGGCTTCATGATGGAGATGCCCAAATATCAATGGCCGCGCCCGCGCGATCTCGCGCTCGGCCTGTGGCAGCGCGCGTATATTTTTCTGCGCCGCGCGGGTACGATTATCGCGGTGACGACGATCGTGCTCTGGGCGTTGCTGAGCTTTCCGCGCGCGCCCGACGGATCGGCGAAGAGCCAAGTCGACCAGTCGATCGCCGGGCGCATCGCCGATGGGCTCGCGCCGATCGTCGCGCCGATCGGCTTCAATCGCGACATCGCGCTCGCGCTGATCCCCGCGATGGCGGCGCGCGAGGTCGCGGTGTCGGCGCTCGCGACGGTCAACGCGATCGACACACCGGACGAAGGCAGGCGCGACCAGAGCCTCGCCAAATCGCTGAGCGCCAAATGGAGCCTGCCGACCGCGCTCGCTTTCCTCGCGTGGTTCGTGTTCGCGCCGCAGTGCATCTCGACGATCGCGGTGGTCAGGCGCGAGACGAACGGGTGGAAATGGCCGGGCTTCATGCTGGCCTATCTGTTCGGCCTTGCCTATATCGCGGCCGGACTGACATTTTGGGCCGCGACCGTCGCCGGCCTCTAGGAGAGCTTCGTGGCAGGCAGCGTCAACAAGGTCATACTCGTCGGCAATCTGGGCAAGGATCCCGAATCGCGCACCTTCGCGAACGGCGGAAAGGTCGTCAGCTTCACGATGGCGACGTCGGAAAACTGGAACGACAAGGCCACGGGTGAGAAGCGCGAGAAGACCGAGTGGCACAACATTCAGATATTCAACGAGAATATCGCGCGCACGGTCGAGCAATATCTGAAGAAAGGTTCGAAGGTTTACGTCGAGGGCCAGCTGCGCACGCGCAAATGGCAGGACCAGTCGGGCAACGATAAATACACGACCGAGGTCGTGCTCGAACGCTTCAACGGCACGCTGGTGATGCTCGGGGAGCGCGGCGGCGCGGGCGGCGAACGTGGTGGCGGGAGCGACTGGAATCAGGATTCGGAACCGCGCGGCAATAACCAGAATCGCGGATCGGCGACGCGCCCGGCGGCGTTCGACAGCGATCTGGACGATGACGTTCCGTTCTAGACGCGCGAAGGAGAAGCGGCGATGACCGCCCACGACAATCCGCTTGGGCTCGACGGTTTCGAGTTCGTCGAGTTCACCGGGCCCGACCCGCACGCGCTTGGCGACCTGTTCGAGGCGATGGGTTTCACCCATCTCGCCGACCACCGCTCGAAGAACGTGCGCCGCTACGCGCAGGGCGACATCAATTTCCTGCTCAATATGGATACCGAGGGGCAGGCAGCCGCGTTCCGGGGCGTGCACGGGCCGAGCGCCAACGCGATGGCGTTCCGCGTGCACGACGCGCGCGCCGCGTTCGACGAGGCGGTCCAGCGCGGGGCCACGCGGGCGACAGGGCCGGTCGGACCGATGGAACTCAACATCCCGGCGATCGAGGGGATCGGTGGATCGAACCTCTACCTCGTCGATCGCTACGGCGCACACGAAATCTACGACGTCGATTTCAAACCGATCGAAAGCGCGGCGAAGGACGACCGGTCGGTCGGACTGCACACGCTCGATCACCTGACGCACAACGTCAACCGGGGGCGAATGGCGCACTGGGCGGATTTCTACGCGCGCATCTTCAACTTCCGCGAAATCCGCTATTTCGATATCGAGGGGCAATCGACCGGCCTGTTCTCGAAAGCGATGACAGCGCCCGACGACAAGATCCGCATTCCCCTGAACGAGAGCCAGGACGAGCATTCGCAGATCGAGGAATTCCTGCGCGAATACAAAGGCGAGGGCATCCAGCACCTCGCGCTCGCGACCGACGACATTTTCGCGACCGTCGATCGGCTTCGCGCGAACGGCGTCCGCTTCCAGGACTCACCCGAAACCTATTTCGACCTGATCGACAAGCGCCTGCCCGGTCACGGCCACGACATCGAGGAGATGCGCAAGCGCCGCATCCTGATCGACGGCGCGCCCGAGACGGGAGGCGGCCTGCTCCTCCAGATCTTCACCGAGAACATGGTCGGCCCGATCTTCTTCGAAATCATCCAGCGCAAAGGCAACGACGGCTTCGGCGAGGGCAATTTCAAGGCGCTGTTCGAAAGCTTGGAGCTCGACCAGATGCGGCGCGGCGTGATTCCGGCGAAGACGAACGCATGACGCTTCCGTTCGCGCTCTCCAGAATCCATCACGTCGCCTATCGGTGCCGCGACGCGAAGGACACGGCGGACTGGTACGCCCGCGTGCTCGGCATGACTTTCCAGACCGCGTTTTCCGAGGATCATGTGCCCTCGACGGGCGAATACGACCCGTACATGCACATTTTTCTCGATTGCGGCGGCGGCAACGTGCTCGCGTTCTTCGAACTGCCCAAGCAACCGGAGATGGGACGCGATCCGAACACGCCCGCCTGGGTGCAGCACATCGCGTTCGAGGTGCCGAGCCTCGACGCGCTGCGCGCGGCCAAGACGCATATCGAGGCGCAGGGGATCGAGGTGCTCGGCCCCACTTATCACGGCATTTTCCGGTCGATCTATTTCTTCGACCCCAACGGCCACCGGCTCGAGCTCGCCTGCAACATCGGCACCGAAGACCAATATGCCGAGTTGCGGCGCGTCGCCCCGTTGATGCTCGACGAATGGAGCCGGACCAAAAAGGCGCCGCGACACGCGGACTGGCTGCATGTCGATCCGGGATCGCTCGCCGAATGAAGCTCGCCAGCCTCAAGTCCGGCCGGGACGGGCGGCTCGTGGTCGTGTCGGACGATCTCGCCTGGTATGCCGGCGCCGCGCACGTCGCGCCGACGCTGCAAGCGGCGCTCGACGACTGGGAGCGGATCGCGCCCGCGCTCGAAGTCCTGGCGACCGATCTCGCCCACGAGGCGATCCCGCGCGAACGCTTCCACGAACGCGACGCGGCCTCTCCCTTGCCGCGCGCATATCAATGGGCCGACGGTTCGGCCTATGTGAACCATGTCGCGCTGGTGCGGAAAGCGCGCGCGGCCGAGATGCCCGAAAGCTTCTGGCATGATCCTTTGGTCTATCAGGGCGGTTCGGACGGCTTCCTGGGGCCGCGCGACCCGATCCCGCTCGCCGACGAGGCCTGGGGCTGCGACATGGAGGCCGAGGTGGTCGTCGTCACCGGCGACGTGCCGCAAGGATGCAGGCGCGATGACGCGCTGGCGTCGATCCGCCTTGTCGGCCTGACCAACGACGTCTCGCTGCGCAATCTGATCCCCGGCGAGCTCGGCAAGGGCTTCGGCTTTTTCCAGTCGAAGCCCGCGAGCGCGATGTCGCCGGTGTTCGTGACGCCCGATGCGCTCGGCGATCGCTGGAAGGACGGGAATCTGCACGGCGCGCTCAACGTCGATCTCAACGGCAAGCCTTTCGGCCGCGCCGATGCCGGTGTCGACATGACTTTCGATTTCGGCACGCTGATCGCGCATCTGGCGAAGACGCGGAGCCTTGGCGCAGGAACGATCGTCGGATCGGGCACGGTGTCGAATCGCGACGAAGGAGGTGGGCCAGGCAAGCCGATCGCCGAAGGCGGCCTCGGCTACAGCTGCATCGCGGAAGTTCGCACCGTCGAGACGATCCTGCGTGGAAAACCCGAAACGCCGTTCCTGAAGCACGGCGACACGGTGCGCATCTGGATGGACGACGACCGGCGCCACCCGATCTTCGGCGTGATCGAGCAGACTGTGGCGCCTAGTGCCGGTGGAGCGGCCTGAGCTTGTAGCGCGCGCCGTCGAACGCTTCGAACAGTCCCGGAATCGACGGATGATCGACCGGCCCGGCGTCGTCGTCGGCGACCAGGTTTCCCTGGCTGACATAGGCGACATAGTTGCTGTCGTCGTTCTCGGCGAGCAAATGATAGAAGGGCTGGTCCTTCGGCGGGCGGATCGCCTCGGGGATCGCGTCATACCATTCGTCCGAATTTGCAAACACCGGATCGACGTCGAAGATCACCCCGCGAAACGCGAAGTGGCGGTGGCGCACGACCTCACCGATGCCGAAACGCGCATGCGCGACCGGCGGAGCGGCGGAAGGTTCGGCGCGGGTTCGGCCCATCTGCATGAGTTGAATCTAGGGCGTCCGCCGCCGAAGGCAAGCGCCTGCGCGCTTGGCAAGCCCCGCCCGCGCCGCTAAAGGCCGCGCTTCGATCCGCCGGGCCGCGCGCCCGGCCCAGCGGAGAGGTGGCTGAGAGGTCGAAAGCACCGCACTCGAAATGCGGCGTGCCCGCGAGGGTACCGTGGGTTCGAATCCCACCCTCTCCGCCAAGTAGTCTGCAAGTAACGAGAATGTATAAAGTGACTCCGCAAGGGGAGCGGGCCATGCTGAGATTTCGACGAATGAAGAGCTTACAAAAGTTCGCCAGCGTCCACGCCAGCGTCCACAACCATTCACATGGGGAATTCCTCGTCAAGAGCGCCTGACACATGTGCAACGATCAGATCCTGGTCCAAGCCCTTCATGAACGCGGGCCGTCGCCGAGCCGTTCAAACTCACATCCGGTCGCCGGTCTTGCCGGCATCACCAATTTCCCGCTTGCGGCGGTTGGGCTCAGAGGCTGTGTCAGAACGGTAGTGTAACGGTGGACGATCGGGTTTCGATGTGATTCCGGGGCGGTTGCGAGACCAGACCTGGAAGACATCATGTGGAACCCGACCGCCCGTGCGCTGCATAGCCGCG
>JACDGO010000165.1 GCA_013821585.1 Sphingomonadaceae bacterium | reverse complement strand
CTCCATCACCACGGTTCTGAGCGAGCTGCCGGGAACATCGACGCCGTCCCTGAGCGCGTCGGTGCCGAGAAGGCTCGCGTGCGGGTCGTCGCGAAAGATGTCGACGAGCGTGCCGGTGTCGATCGGATCGACGTGCTGCGCGTAGAGCGGCAGCCCGTCGCGCGCGAGCCGGTCGGCGATGCGCGCATGGACCGCGCGCAGCCGCCGGATCGCGGTGAAGAGCCCAAGCGTGCCGCCGCCCGACGCCGCGATCAGCCGCGCATAGGCGCCCGCGAGCTGGCCGATGTCGCCGCGCTTGACGTCGGTGACAATCAGCACTTGGGAGTTCGCGGCATAGTCGAACGGACTCGGCGCGGCGAAGCGGACGGGCGGATGCGCGAGATGCGCGGCGCCGGTGCGCGTCTCGGCGCTCGCCCAGTCCTCGCCGCCGGTCAGTGTCGCCGAGGTGACGATCGCGCCTTGCGCGGGCTTGAGCACGGCCTCGGCGAACGGGCGCGTGGGGTCGAGCCAGTGACGATGCAGCCCGGCATCGTAATCGCGCCCGTCGATGCGATCGACCGCGAGCCAGTCGACGAAATCGGGATCGGCCGGCCCGCCGATCCGCGACAGCAGCGACAGCCACGCCGCCACCGTGTCGCGCCGCCACCCCAGGCTGCCGAGCGCGCCTTCGATCCGCGCGCGCGCCGCGCCGTCGAGCCAGTCGGGCGCGTCCTCGAGTACCGCTTCTAGCCGCCGCCCCAGCGCGACCAGCGGCCTCAGCAGCGCATCGAGTGCTTCCGCCGCGCCCGCCGCCGCCTCGACCAAGGAACCGTCGAGCTCGGCGGCCTCGGTCTCGAGTCCATAGCCCGCGTCCTCGCCGGTCGCGCGCGCATAGACGGTGCCGCGCACCGCCGAGAGCAGTATCTCGACCGGGCCGAACGGCTGGCCCTCGGCGATTCGCTGCAGCCAGCCGTCGCCGGGCAGCGCCAGCGCGGCGTTGCCCGCCGCCGCGATCGCGTTCGACCCTTCGGCGTCATAGCTCGCGACATCCGCGAGCCGTGCGGCAAGGCCGCGCCTGCGCCCGCGCGCGCTCCCTTCGGGCCCGACGATCCAGCGCCTGAGCTCGATCGCCTCCTGCCCGGACAGCGCGACGGAGAACATCGAATCGGCGGCTTCGAACAGATGATGCCCTTCGTCGAAGACGATCCGGCCCGGCCTGTTCGCCGCGTCGCGGCCGCGCGCGGCGTTGACCATGACGAGCGCGTGGTTGGCGATCACGATATCGGCATGGACGCTCGCCCGGCTGCTGCGCTCGATAAAGCAGCGGCGGTAATGCGGGCAGCCGGCATAGACACACTCGCCGCGCCGGTCTGTCAGCGCGCTCGCGCCGTTGCGGGGGAACAGGGTCGTCAGCCAGCCGGGCAGGTCGCCGCCGACCATGTCGCCGTCGCGCGTGAACGCCGCCCAGCGCGCGACGAGCTGCGCGAGGATCGCCGCGCGCCCCGAAAAGCCGCCCTGCAACGCGTCCTCGAGGTTGAGCAGGCACAGGTAATTCTCGCGCCCCTTGCGCACGACGACGCGCGCGCGCCGTTCCGTTGCATCGGGAAAGAGGCGCCGCGTTTCGGCGTCGAGCTGGCGCTGCAGCGCTTTGGTGTAGGTCGACACCCACACCGTCCCTTCGGCGGCGCGCGCCCACAGCGACGCAGGCGCGAGATAAGCGAGCGTCTTGCCGATCCCCGTTCCGGCCTCGGCGAGCAGCAGATTCGGTTCGTCGCGGCGCTCGCGCGGCGCGAAGGCGAGGAGTGCAGCCTCGGCATAGGCGCGCTGCCCCTCGCGCCGCTCGGCTCCCGCGCCAGTGAGCGAATCGAGCCTCTCAAGCACTTCGGAACCCTCGATCGAAACCGTCCGCGGGGACAGGCGGGGCGGCGTCTCCTCCCAATCGGGCAGCTTCGAGAACAGCCAGCGCTCGTGCTCTTCGGGCCGCGCAATCGCGGGCGCGACGCTCGCCCACGGCCAGCGCAAGCGAGTCAGCGTTTGCGCCGACGTCCATGCGCCTTCGCGCTCGGCCCAGTCCGCCTCGCCGAGACGCGCGACCAGCGCCGCCGCCGCCGCGCGCAACAGCTCAGCCGAGTCGGCTTCCTCAGCGGGCTGCGACAAGCCGAGCACGTCGGCGAGGCCCTTGATCGTCGGCACCATGAAACGCGCCGGGTGGACGAAGGCGAACAGCTCGAGCAGGTCGAGCCCTGATAGCTCGGGATAGCCGAGCCGTTGCCCGACGAGCGGTGCGTTGAGCAGGATCATCGGCCTTTCCGCCGCGCGCGCGATCGCCTCCCCGCGCCCCACGCCGCGCGTGCCGTGCGCATCGGCGATCCAGATGCCGCCGTGGCTTGCGTGGAGGGCGGGGTGGGGGAGCATAAGCGGAGCGTGGGGGATTGGGAACAGAATGGCAACCGGAGGCTGGGCGAAATGAATCGCTATGTGAAAGCGTCATTGAATGCCGCTCTGCAGGTCTCTTGCTTTACAGCTGTGCTGGCCCAGCCTGTCAGTTTCTTACGGTTTTTTCTTGGTAGGAGAGCGGCCCAAGAGCGTCGATGATCGCTACGGCATTGATCGCGCGTCCGGTTTCCGCTCCTGCTTCTGCGAAACGGATCGTCAGCTCAGTATTGAAGCCCGTCGGAACACTACTGATCTCCATACCGCTGCGCGTCGTGGTCAACCTGCGTGCGTAGTCCTTTCGCCGACAATGATGAAGGCGGGCTTCCCAGCCGTCCCCGTGACTTCGGCGGCGCGCAACAAAGTCAATTCCCGGACGATCGCGGCGCCGAGGCCGTCGGCGCGCGCGATGCCCCTTGGCCCTCACCACTCACGCCGCTACGCCGCACGTCACGATGACCAACTCTGATTTCCGCGCCGTGGCGCTCGCCTCCAAGGCGTGGCCTTATCAGGAGGCGCGCAAGCTGCTGAAGCGCTGGCCCGAGGGCAAGCCGGACGGCGAAGCGCTGGTGTTCGAGACCGGTTATGGTCCCTCGGGGCTGCCGCACATCGGCACGTTCAACGAGGTGTTGCGCACGACGATGGTGCGCAACGCGTTCCATGCGTTGTCGGACGCGTCGACGCGGTTGATCGCCTTTTCCGACGATATGGACGGGCTGCGCAAAGTGCCCGACAATATCCCGAACCAGGCGATGCTCGCCGGCTATCTCGGCCATCCGCTGACGAAGATCCCCGACCCGTTCGGCTGTCACGAGAGCTTCGCGCACCACAACAACGCGAGCTTGCGCGCCTTCCTCGACCGCTTCGGATTCGACTATGAGTTCGTGTCGGCAACCGAATGCTATGCGGCCGGGCGGTTCGACGACACGCTGCGGCTCGTGCTCGAATGCTTCGACCGCATCATGGAGGTGATGCTGCCGACGCTCGGCGCCGAACGCCGCGCGACTTATTCGCCGGTGCTGCCGGTCAGCCCGAAGAGCGGCGTCGTGCTTCAGGTTCCGGTCGAGGTCGTCGACGCGCGTGAAGGCACGATCCGTTTCATCGACGACGGCGACACGATCGAGCAGTCCGCGCTCGGCGGCATGGCGAAGCTCCAGTGGAAGGTCGACTGGGCGATGCGCTGGGTCGCGCTCGGCGTCGATTACGAGATGTCGGGCAAGGACCTGATCGATTCGGTCACGCAAAGCTCGAAGATCGCGCGTGTGCTGGGGGGGCGGGCCCCGGAGGGGTTCAACTATGAGATGTTTCTCGACGAGCAGGGCGAGAAGATTTCGAAGTCGAAGGGCAACGGCCTCGGCCTCGACGAGTGGCTGCGCTACGGGACCGAGGAGAGCCTCGCCTTCTATATCTACCGGGAGCCGAGGAAGGCGAAGTCGCTGCATATCGGCGTGATCCCGCGCGCGGTCGACGACTATTTCCAGTTTCGCGGCAATTATGCCGCGCAGCCGCTCGGTCAAAAGCTCGGCAATCCGGTGCATCATATTCACGACGGCAAGGTGCCCGAAGGCGCGCCGTCGGTGACGTTCGGGCTGCTCCTCAACCTCGCCGGTGTGCTCGGCGCGGGCGCGTCGGCCGAGCAGATGCACGGCTATCTCGGCAATTATGTCGAAGGCGCGGTTTCGCCCGAGCTCGACATGCTGATCGGGCATGCGCTCGCCTACAACCGCGATTACGTCGCGCCGACGCTTGCAAGGCGAAAGCCGGAAGGACCGGAAGTCGCGGCGCTCAAACGGCTGGACCGCGAACTCGCCGCGCTGCCCACCAGCGCTGGCGCGGCCGACATTCAGAACATCGTCTATGCGATCGGCAACGAAGGCGGGTTCGAGACTCTGCGCGACTGGTTTCGTGCGCTCTACGAGACATTGCTGGGAAGCAGCCAAGGGCCGCGCATGGGCAGCTTCATCGCGCTCTACGGGATCGAGAACACACGTGCGTTGATCGCCGAAGCGCTGACCTAATCCAGACGCATCCGGTCGCCGTCGAAGCGGATCGACGCGAATTCGGAAAGGATATCCTGCCCGATCAGCGACACGCCCGGCCCGCCGTCGACGATCGCCGCGCGCACGCGGCGCAGGCGGTGCGCACCGATGCGCACGCGATCGAGCGTCGTCCACGCCATCGCGACACGTCCCCCGACGGTGTCGATCCGGCTTTCGCCGCGGCGATCCGCGGCGAGTCCGAGCCGGTTCGCGTCGGCGCGCGTCAGCACGGAGACGCTCGCGCCGGTATCGACCAACATGCGGATCGGCGCGCCGTCGATTTCGGCGGTCACATAAAAGAGCCGGTCGTTCGCGCGCTCGATCTCGTGCGGAGCGACGGCGGCGGAGGACTCGAGCGGCGCTGCTCGCGGCGGCACGACCTGCGCGACCGCCAGCGCGGCCAGCGCGGCTGTCGCGAGCGAGAAGGGAACCGGCGGCATCGCATTCGCCGATGCCCCAAAACGGTCTGGTATTCGGTGAACGGGGACGCTTAACGCGCCGCTAAGCGTAACTCCGGGCGCCCGGCGGCATCCGCGTGCGCCGCACGTAGCGGCGCTGTAGCACCGCGAACAGCAGGAACACGAACGCGCCGAGGCCGAACTGTAGCGCGCGCAGATAATGGCCGAGGCGCATCGACCGCACTGAAATGTAGAGCGTGTAATGATCGTCGGCGACCCGGTAGCCGAGCGCGCGGAACAGCCGCTCCATCGTTCCCGGCAAGCCGCCCTTGACCAGGATGCCGCTCCATTCGGCGCCGCTCGCCGCGACAGGCCAGCGGCCGTCCGCGGGGCGCGGCACTTCGACGAAATAGCGCACGTCGCGGGCGTCGCCCTGCGCGGCGGCAGGCGCGAAACCGATGCGCTGGCGGTCGACCGGCCAATATTGCCCGAAAATCGCGATGCGGCCCGGCGCGACGCCCGTCAGCCGCGTCGGTCCTTCGGACGGCGGCGCGGTCCAGGGGTCGCCGACCGCAACGGTACGCTGGGCTAGAGTCATTTCCTGATTGTGTGAATCGATT
>JACDGO010000164.1 GCA_013821585.1 Sphingomonadaceae bacterium | reverse complement strand
CTCTTGATGCTGCCGCTCGCGGTACCGACGCTGATCTTCGTCGCTGGCGCGCTCGGGACCGCAGGCGCGGGCGGCCTCAAGCTCCTCGCCGCCGCGTCGCTGCTCCTCATCGCGATCTGCCCGTTCGCGGGCGGCGCGGCGCTGCGCGCGCTCAGGGACTAGACCAGCGCGCCCAGATCGCTGTCGGAAGGATCAGCCCGCGTGCTTCCTCGCGCACGCCGAGTTCGCCCGCCTCCACGCTTCCGGGCAAATCGTCGAAAGCCTGCCGCATCAATTCGCCGATCGCCAGCGCCGACAGGCGGATCGCATAGACCGTGAGGAACGCGAACGCCGACTTCCCGTCGACCAGCTTGCGGCAATCGGCGATCAGCGGCGCGAGGTTGTCCTCGAGCAGCCAGCGCTCGCCGTCCGGTCCGCGCCCGTATTTGGGCGGGTCGAGGACGACCGCGTCGTAACGCCGCTCGCGCCGCACCTCGCGCGCCGTGAATTTCGCCGCGTCGTCGACCAGCCAGCGGATCGGCGCGTCCGCCAGCCCCGACACTATAGCGTTGGCGCGCGCGGCATCGACCGATTTCCTCGACGCATCGACATGGACCATGTGCGCTCCCGCCTTCGCCAGCGCGAGCGTGCCGACGCCGGTATAGCCGAACAGGTTGAGCGCCTCGGCGCTCTCGCGTCCCGCGAGCCGTTCGCGCGCCCAGGCCCAAACCGGCATCATGTCGGGAAAGAAGCCGAGATGGCGGAACGGCGTTGTCTGCGCGGTGAAACGAACGTCGGCCCACGCCAGCCGCCATCCCTCGCGCGGGACCGCGCGGTGGAATTCCCAGCGTCCGCCGCCGTCCTCGTCCGATCCCGGCACGAACTCGGCGTCCGCGTCCCAGTCGTCGCGGGCGGGCGCCCACATCGCCTGCGGCTCGGGGCGGATAAAGCGATACGGTCCGTAGCGTTCGAGCTTGCGGCCGTGTCCGCTGTCGACCAGCCCGTAATCGGGCCACGGCTCGCCGATGAGCGTCACGAGCTTCACCGGCCTCTGGCGAGTACGAAACCGCGCACCGTCTCCAAGGTCGCGGGCAAGGTCGCATAGCGTTCCTGCCGATCGAAAAGCCCCGCGAGGCGCACGGGAAGCGCGGGCCGGACGCCCGTCGCGCGCTCGACTGTGTCGCCGAACTTCGCGGGGTGCGCGGTCGCGAGCGTGACGATCGGCACGTCGCCGGGCAGGTCGCTCGCGCGCGCCGCGGCGAGGGCGACGCCCGAGTGCGGATCGATCACACGCCCCGCCTTCTCGCATGCCCAGCGCATCGCGAGCCCCATCGCGTCCGCATCGACTCGCTTTCCCGAAAACAACGCCGCCGCCTGCGTGCGGATGTCCTCGGGAATCGTCATCGCCTTGGTCGTCTCGAACCCGCGCATCAGCGCCGCCGTCGCCAAGCCGTCGCGCCCGCCCAGATCGAACAGCAGCCGCTCGAAGTTCGAGCTGACCTGAATGTCCATGCTCGGCGTCGCGGTCGCGACCACCGGCCCGCTCGAATAGTCGCCCGAGGACAGCGCGCGCGCGACGATATCGTTGACGTTGGTCGCGACGATCAGCTTCGCGACCGGCAGCCCCATCTTCGCCGCGACGTAGCCTGCGAACACGTCGCCGAAATTTCCGGTCGGGACCGAAAAGGCAACCGCGCGCTCCGGAACGCCCAGCCGGACGGCTGCGTAGAAATAATAGACCACCTGCGCCATCAAGCGCGCCCAGTTGATCGAATTGACCGCCGACAGGTTGAGCCGCCCGCGCGTCTCCTGATCGGCGAACAGCGCCTTCACGATGGTTTGCGCATCGTCGAAACTGCCTTCGACCGCGATATTGTGAATATTGGGCGCGAGCACCGTCGTCATCTGCCGCCGCTGCACGTCGGACACGCGACCCTTGGGGTGGAGCATGAACACGTCGATCTTCGCGCGCCCCGCGAGCGCGTCGATCGCCGCCGAGCCCGTGTCGCCCGACGTCGCGCCAATGACCGTCAGATGCGTGTCACGCGCGCTCGACAAAAATCGCTCGAACAGCAGCCCGAGTAATTGCAACGCGACATCCTTGAACGCCAGCGTCGGCCCGTGGAACAGCTCGAGCAGCCATTGGCGATGATCGAGCTGGACGAGCGGCGTCACAGCGGCATGATCGAACCGCCCGTAAGCCTCGGCGCACAGGCCGCGAAGCGCGTCTTCGTCGAGCGCGTCGCCGACGAACGGCGTCATCACGGCGACAGCGGTATCGACATAGGACAGCCCCGCGAGCCCCGCGATCGTCTCGCGGCTCAGCACCGGCCATTCGCGCGGCACGTAAAGCCCGCCGTCATCGGCAAGCCCTGCGAGCGTCACCGCCTCGAAGCCGAGCACGGGCGCGTCGCCCCGGGTGCTGACATAGTCCATCGCGCCGCCGCTAACGCGCCGATGCGCGCGGCGCTAGGGCAGACGCCCGCACAACAACCCCGTCATTCCCGCGAACTACGGCCGCCGCCGTACCGGCACCGGAATGTTGCAGATGTCCGCCCCGCCTGCCGGCCGGATGAAGAACGCGTCGCGCCGGTTGGCGCGCGCGTCGGCATAGCGCGCGAAGCTCGCGCTCTCGGTCGAGAGATACTGGAAACGCGGCTGCTCGGCGGCGGGCAGTTCGGTCGCGAGGCGGATCGAGACGATCGGCGTGCGCTCCTCGGCCGTCTTGTAGAAGCCCAGCGCCTCGGTCCCGCGCGGCAGCGACGACAGGTTCTCTATCCCTGAAATCACCCGCCCGACCAGCGCGATGTTGCGGTCGAGATGGCGCGGCGCGTGGCCGATGACAGTGTAAAGCTCAGCTCCCGTGCCGGTGTTGGGCGGTAGGTCACGACCGACGCCGACCATGCCGTAACAGTGGACGGGCCAAGTTTTCACCGCCTCTCCCACCGGCCAACCACCAATAAAACCGACCGAGGCATCGTAGCTATCCGTTGCCACGGCGAAGGCAAACATATGAAGAGCTTCCTTCGAATCCCGTTTGAATTCGTATTCACTCTCCGGCACCACCGCCAAACCCGGCGGCAGCGGCTTCGCCTTCGCTTTGTCGTCTCCGTTCGCATCGCCCCATTGCGCGACATAATTGTCCTGCACGCGGTTGACGCTCGTTCCGTCCCACCAATGCGCCGCCGCGAGCTTCCTGATGTTGCCGATCCACCCTTGCGAGAACGGAGGCGGCATCAGCTGGATGACGACACGCCGCGCCTTACCGTCGCGGTTGGGGGCAAGCGTCATCACCAGCAGGTCGGCGGGCGCGATGTCGACCCAGTCGCTCGCCGGCGCGGCGGTGACGATCTCGCTCGGCGCACGCGCGTCGGCCGCGACCCGTCCCGCCGATTGCGCGGCGGCCGCCTGGGCGAAGAGCAGGATGAGGAGTCCGATCATCGCGCGATGCTGCCCGCCCGCGCCCGAAAGCGCAACCGGCCTTTGGCGAGGTTGCGTCCACCCTTGCCCCCAATTAGAGGCGCGGCCTTCCAGAGCATGCGGAGCGGTGGCCGAGTGGTCGAAGGCGCTCGCCTGGAAAGTGAGTATGGGTCAAAAGCCCATCGTGGGTTCGAATCCCACCCGCTCCGCCAGCGACCTAAAACGGCGGGCGTAAGTTAGGGGGACTCCGATAGCAGCGTGAACCCCGAATGGGGCGCCCATCGCGCCTTGGCGCGATCGGGGTTGGACGGTGCGGGCTGGTATCAGACTTCAAGCCGATCGTCTGGACGCGCGACCAGGGCGTAAAGCGCGGGCATCAGGAAGATGTTGATCAAAAGGCACGCGAGCAGACCGCTGACGATCACCAAAGCGAAGGGTCTTTGGGTGTCGGTGCCGACCCCGGTCGCCAGCGCCGCGGGAAGCAGGCCCAGGGCCGCGACCAAGGCGGTCATCATGATCGGACGAAGCCGCAGGACCGCGCCTTCGCGGATCGCTTCCGCCAGCGGAGTCCCGGCAAGGCGCAGCTCGTTGACGTAGGAAATATAGACGATCGCGGTTTGGACCGAGACTCCGAACAAAGCGAGGAAGCCGATTGCCGAAGACACCGAGAATGCCGTGCCCGTCATCCACAGGGCGAGGATGCCGCCGACCGGCGCCGACAGCAGCACGCCCGCGACGGTGATCAACGGAAACTTCAGATTCTTGTAGAGCACGAACAGCAGCAGAAAGATCAAAAACAGCGTTAGCGGCAGGATCACGCCCATCTGCGCGCGCGAAGCGGTATATTCGCTATATTCGCCTCCCCAGTCGAGCCGGTAACCCTGCGGCAGCGAGATCTTGGTCGTGACCTGCCTCATGGCGTCCTCGACCGCGCTGGCGAGATCGCGGCCGCCGACCGAGAACTGCACCCCGATGAACCGGCTGTTGTTTTCCCGATAGATGAATGACGCACCTTTGACCACGGAGATAGCGGCGAATTCCTTGAGCGGAATGTGCTGGCCTGCGGGCGTCTGCACCAGGATGTTGCCGATCGCCACCGGATCGTCTCGGTATTTTCGATCGAGCCGGACGACCAGGTCGAACTGTTTTTCCTGCTGGACGACCTGGGTGGCGACATCGCCCCCGATCGCCGTCTGGATCAGGCCGTTTATGTCATCGACGTTGAGCCCGTAGCGCGCAGTCTTCGTGCGATCGATCCGGATGGCGAGGCTCGGCTGTCCAACCTCCTGAACCAGGGTGACGTTACCGATGCCGCGCACGCGCTCCAGCACCTGCTTGATCGCCTTTCCCTTGAGCTGCAGCGTGCCGAGGTCCGGTCCGAACAGCTTCACCGCCAGCGCGCTCTTGAGGCCGGTCTCGGCCTCGTCGACCGCGTCCTCGGCGGGCTGGGTGTAATTGAAGTTGATTCCGGGGAACGATTGAAGCTTGCGATCGATCGCCGCGATCAGCGCCGCCTTGTTGTGATAGGCCCCGGGCCATTGGGAATAAGGCTTCAGCCCGACGTAGAATTCGGCGTTGAAGAAGCCGGTCGCGTTGGTACCGTCGTCGGGCCGGCCGTGCTCGGAGGAGACGACGGTGACCTCTGGAAAGGAGCTCAATATGGCGCGCACCTTCGGTACGATCCTGGCCGAATCATCGAACGAGATGGTGTAGGGCATGGTGGCGCGGACCCAGAGCGCGCCTTCGTCGAGATGCGGCATGAACTCGGCGCCGATGCTCGGCGTCAGCAGCAGCGCGCAGCCGAACAGGATGGCCGAAGCGATCACGGTCCAGCGGGGGAAAGCGAGGCAAAGATCGAGTCCTTGCCGATAGCCCGAACGGATCGCCTCGAAGATCGCATTGCGCCGCTCGGTCACGCCCCGCCGCATCAGCCAGGCGCAGAGAACCGGAAGCAATGTCAGGGTGACGATCAGCGAGCCGATCAGGGCGAAGATCATCGTATCCGCCATCGGCCTGAACAGCGTCCCCGACGGTCCGGCGAGAACGTAGATCGGCAGGAAACTGACGACGATGACTGCGACCGCATAAAAGAGGGGC
>JACDGO010000163.1 GCA_013821585.1 Sphingomonadaceae bacterium | reverse complement strand
ACCACGCGCCCGGCCTGACCCGCGAGGTCGACCGCTGCGTCGCCCGGATGCACGCTCGCGCGCCCGCGCCGCCGCCGCCGGCCCTTCCGCATTGCGCCGCCGTGATGGGCCTCGCCTATGACGCGGTGAAGGCGCGCGACGGGCTGACCAAGGACGCGAAGGATCTGGCGACACTCGCCTCGGTCCTCGCCTATCGCGCCCGCACCGAGTTGACCGCTGGTGGCAAGAGCGAGGCGGAAGCCGATGCCCTGCTTGCCGCCGCGCGCGCATCGGCGGCTAAGGCGGGCGCGACGTCGGATGACGAGCTTCAGGCGTGCGCCAACCTCGCCGCGCCCGCGCCGGGTGACGGGCATTGAGGCCGTTCCACCTCGCCTTCGCCGTCGACGATCTCGCTGCGGCGCGCGCCTTCTACGGCGGCGTGCTCGGCTGTCCGGAAGGGCGTAGTTCGAACGCGTGGATCGATTTCGATCTCTACGGGCATCAGATCGTCGCGCACCTCGCGTCCGGCGCTGGGAGCCGCGCGCGCAATCCGGTCGACGGGCATGACGTGCCAGTACCGCACTTCGGCGTCGTGCTGACGATGGACCAGTGGCGCGCTCTCGCCGCGCGGCTCGAGGCGGCGGGAGTCGCTTTCGGGATCGCGCCGCATGTCCGCTTTCCCGGCCGGCCGGGCGAGCAGGCGACAATGTTTTTCTCCGACCCCAGCGGCAACGAGCTTGAGTTCAAGGCGTTCGCCGACGACAGGATGATTTTCGCGACATGACCCAGCCCATCTCTCTCGACATCCCGCACAAGCTCGGCAAGGCCGCAGTCCGCGAACGGCTCGACAAGGGCATCGGCAAGATCGGCGCGCTCATGCCCGGCGGCGGCGCGGTTTCGCATCGCTGGGACGGCGACACGATGGACTTCACGGTCAGCGCGCTCGGCCAGCAAATGGCGTGCAAGGCGACCGTGTTCGACGACAAGGTTCACGCCGTCGTCGATTTGCCCACGATGCTCGCGCTGTTCGCCGACAAGGTGCGCGCGGTGCTCGGGACCGAGCTGCCGAAGTTGCTGAAATAGCTACCGCGCGGCGCTCACCCGCCAGACGGTGTTCCCCACGTCGTCTGCTACGAGCAGGTCGCCTTCATGCCGCGCGATCACGCCGACCGGGCGGCCTTGCGCGTGGCCGTCGCCGGTCAGAAAGCCGGTGAGGACGTCGCGCATAGGGCCGTTCGGGAAACCGTTCGCGCCGAAGGGCACGAACACGACCTTGTAGCCCGATACGGGAACGCGGTTCCACGATCCGTGCTGCCCGACGAACGCGCCGTCCTGGAACGCTCCGAGCGAGCCGAACGCGAGGCCGAGCGAGGCGGTATGCGGGCCGAGCGCATAGTCGGGGCGGCGGGTGTATTGGAGGAGGTCGGGCCGCTGGTCCTCGACGCGCTTGTCCACATAGCCGCCCCAATATGTATAGGGCCAGCCGTAAAAGGCGCCGAAATCGGCGACCGTCAGATAGTCGGGCGCGAGGTCGGAGCCGAGCATGTCGCGCTCGTTGACGACGGTCCACAGCCGCTGGCTATGCGGTTCCCACGCCATGCCGACAGGATTGCGCAGGCCGGCGGTGTAGATGCGCATCGTCTTCGCGGTCAGCGAGACCTCGAGGATGTTCGCGCGGTGGTTCTCCGCGCCCATGCCGTTCTCGGCGATGTTGGTCGACGATCCGACGCCAACATACATCAGCTTGCCATCGGGTGACGGGACGATGTTCTTCGCCCAGTGGTTGCCGCCGCCCGGCAGGCGTACGATCAGTTCGGGCTTCGCGGTGATCCGCGTCTGACCGGCCTTGAACGGGAAGGCGACGAGCGCGTCGTGGTTGCCGACGAAGAGCTTGTCGCCGACCAACGCCATGCCGAACGGCGAGCTGAGCCCGGAAAGAAGCACCGATCGCGCGTCGGCGACGCCGTCGCCGTTGGTGTCGCGCAACAATGTGATGCGGTTTGCGGACGCGACGCCCGCGCCCGCGCGCTTCATCAGCATGCCCATCACGAGGTCGGCGATCCCGTGCGCCGCGCGCGGCGGCGAATTGGTCTCGGCGACGAGCACGTCACCGTTGGGCAGTTCGTAGAGCCAGCGCGGATGGTCGAGCCCGGTCGCGAAGGCGTTGACGGAGAGGCCGGGCGCGGGCGTCGGCTTCGCGCCGTTCCGCCAGCCGACCACGCTCGCCACGCTGATCGTCGGGAAATTCTGGATGCGCGGCTCGGTGATGCGCGGCTTTATGCCCGCCACCGCCTCGACCGGGAGCTGCGCGACGTCGGGCCGCGACAGATAGAACCATGCGCCCCCAAGGATGACGAGCAGCATGACGACGGCGAGGAGGATACGGGCGCGGAGGGTCATGGCGCCTCTATCGCGCTCAAGACGCGCCTAGATCAATCCTCTTGTGCGGCCGGCAGCGGCGGATGCAGCCGCAGCCGCGTCGCGCGGCGGGCGTCGGCCTCCACGACCTCGATGCGCCAGCCGCTCGCGTGCGTCAGGCATTCGCCCGCTCGCGGCACATGGCCGGCGAGGACGAAGGCGAGGCCGCCGATCGTGTCGACGTCGCCGTCGACCTCGGCGAGGCGCGGATCGACGCTGGCCGCGACCTCTTCCAGCTCGGCGCGCGCGTCGGCGTCCCACAGCCCGTCGTCGAGCGGCACGAGCAGCGCCTGCGGCGCGTCGTCGTGCTCGTCCTCGATGTCGCCGACGATCTCCTCGACCAGATCCTCGATCGTCACCAGCCCTTCGGTCCCCGAATATTCGTCGATGACGACCGCAAGGTGGACGCGCTTCGCGCGCATCTCGGCGAGCAGGTCGAGCACGTCCATCGATTGCGGGACGTAGAGCGGCTGGCGGATGAGGCCTGCGATGGTTTCGGGCCGCGGCCCGCCGCCGCCGAGGATCGCGAACGCGTCCTTGATGTGGACCATGCCGGTGACGGCGTCGAGGTTGTCGCGATAGACCGGCAGGCGGCTGTGCCCGGCCTCGATGAAGCGCGCGACCAGTTCGTCGAAGCCGATATCCTCGCGCACCGCGACGATGTCGGCGCGCGGCACCGCGACATCGTCGACCGTCCGCTCGCCGAAGTGGAGAAGGTTCCTGACCATCTGCCGCTCGACGGGTGAGAGATCGCCCGCGCCGTCGGGCGCGGGGTCGCCCTCATGCTCGTCGATCGCTTCCTCGATCTGGTCGCGCAGACTCGGTTCGGCGTTGTCGCCGAACAGCATCGCGCGCAGCCCGCGCCACAGCCGCCCCGTCTCGCTTCGACTGTCGCCCTCCGTCACGGGCACACCGGATAGGGATCGTGCAGGCCGAGCGCCGCCATCGCGTCGCGCTCGATCGACTCCATCGCTTGCGCTTCCCCCTCGTCCATATGGTCGTGACCTAGCAGATGGAGGACGCCGTGGACAATCAGGTGCGCCGCGTGCGCCTTGAGCGTCACGCCGCGCTCGGCGGCCTCGGCCGCGCAGGTCTCGTAGGCGAGGACGATGTCGCCGAGCAGGATTTCGCCCGCCGCGCCGCCATTGTTGGCGTCGGCGTTGGCGAGGCCGTCGAGCAGGTCGGGCTGGACCATCGGGAAGGACAGGACGTTGGTCGCGGCGTCCTTGTGGCGATAGTCGCGATTGAGCGCGCGGACCTCATCGTCGGAGGTGAGCCGCACCGCGATCTCCACGCAGGCCGGAATCGTCGCGAACGCGCCATAAGGCGTCCGGGCCATCCCCTCCGCGACCGCGCGCTCGCCCAGCGCTTGCCAGTCGCCCTTCGGCCAGGGCGGTTCGATGTTGGCGGCCGTGTCGATCACCCGCCCCCCTCATACGCCTCGACGATCCGCCCGACGATCGGGTGCCGCACCACGTCCGCCACGCCGAAGCGCACGGTGGCGATGCCCTCCACCCCTTCCAGCTTCGAGACCGCGTCGGCGAGGCCCGAGGCGGTGGGATCGGGCAGGTCGATCTGCTTGGGGTCGCCGCACACGACCATGCGGCTGTTCGCGCCGAAGCGCGTCAGGAACATCTTCATTTGCGCCGGCGACGTGTTCTGCGCCTCGTCGAGGATGATGAACGATTCCGCCAAGGTGCGCCCGCGCATGAAGGCGATCGGCGCGATCTCGATCTCTCCGCTCGCGATGCGCCGCTCGACCTGCTCGGCGGGCAAGCAATCGTAGAGCGCGTCGTAAAGCGGGCGCAGATAGGGATCGACCTTCTCCTTCATGTCGCCGGGAAGGAAGCCGAGCCGCTCGCCCGCCTCGACCGCGGGGCGCGACAGGATCAGCCGGTCGACCGATCCCGCGATCAGCTGGCTCACCGCCTGCGCGACCGCGAGATAGGTCTTGCCCGTCCCCGCCGGCCCCAGCGCGAAGATGATGTCGTGGCCGGCGAGCGCTTCCATATAACGGATCTGCATCGCCGACCGCGGCACGATCGTCTTCTTGCGCGTGCGGATCATGATGCCGGGCGCGTCGGAGGCGTCGGCGCGGATGATGCCGTCGAGCGTCGGTTCGGCCGACATCGCGATCACCGCGTCGACCGCGCCCGCGTCGAGGTCTTGCCCCTGGACGATGCGGTTGTAGAGGCCGGTCAGCACGTCGCGCGCGCGCGCGGCGGCGAGCGCCTCGCCCTCGATCTGCAATTTGTTGCCGCGCGCGGCGATATAGACGCCGAGACGATTCTCGATCGCGACGAGGTTCTGGTCGTAATGGCCGAACAGCGCGCCGAGCAGCTGCGGCTTGTCGAACATGACCTCCAGCCGGCTGCGGTCGCCGGCCTTCGCGGGGACGGGGCGGCGGCTCATGCCGCGCGGCCCGGCAGCTGCTTCAGGATGCCGAGCGATTCGGGGTGGCGGCCGACCAGCTCGATCAGCCCGATCGCCGCTTCGGAGGGCGGCGTCTTGCCTGCCTCGTATTTCTGGAATGCGCGTTTGCCGCCGCCCAGAATGCGCCCGGCGGCTTCCTGCGACAGGCGCAGCGACCTGCGGATGCTGCGAATTCGCGCGGCGTAATCGGCCCGCATGGCGCGCGTCGCGCGATCGATCTCGGCGAGATCGTCGCCGCTGTGAATCGAATCGCCGCCATCGTCGGGATACCAGCCGGGAACATCGATCGTGCGCGAATAGATCGCATAGGAGATCGTCTGCGGACGCACGCCGCGACGCAGGATCGCGCCGGTCTCGGGATGGATACGGGTTGCCTCGGTCACGTCACGCCTCCTTGAACGACACGAGCGCGACATCGACCAGCGTTTCGCCCGCGAACTTGAGATAGAGCCACATGCCGTCCGCCGGCGTGCGATAGCTGTAGTGCCACACGCGCGCGTTGGGAGGGTTGTGCGCCGTTTCCGATTTCACGAAATCGGCCGGCTCCAGGCTCTGCACGACCCCGACGATCTCTTCGATGCAGTAGCCAAGGTCCGCCGCGGATCGAAAAGCGGTCCGGGTGATCTCAAGAGTCGCGGCAGTTGAAAATTTCGACTTGGTCGCGGCGAGCGGATGATGCGGCGTTCGTTTGACCACGCTCCTAACC
>JACDGO010000162.1 GCA_013821585.1 Sphingomonadaceae bacterium | reverse complement strand
ATCCCAAACCTTTCAAATGGACCAAGTCCGCCGACGATATCCTCGCTTCAATCGAGCGCTTCTGTGTCCGCAACGCACCAGCAGCCGAATAAGAAAGCGAACTTCTGGTTCAGGACACTAGCACTACTTTGGCACTTTCGGTTCGACGCTCTTGGTGAGGATCATTTCACAATGAGGGCATCGTAGCGGCGGGGGCCGGGCGAAGAGGTCAGCGATCACCGCTGCACGCCAGTTACCGAGCAGGAAGAACAGGATCGCCGCCACCAGCACGGCGCCTTCGAGCAAGTTGCGGGCGACCGTATGGATCGTCGCAAGGACGAGCTGCGACCGATCGAGCGTAGGCACGATGTCAATGCCTTCCGGCATCGTCTTGCCGATCTCGGTCAGCTTCTCGCCAACGGCCTGTGCGACGGTGCGGCTGTTTGCCCCCACCAGCATGAGAGCGCTGCCGATGACGGTCTCGTACCCATTGCGGCTCGCCGCGCCGCGGCGGAGCTCGCCACCAACTTCCACCCTAGCCACCTGGGCGACGGTTACCGGGACGCCCGCTCGATCGGCGATCACGGCACTCGCGATCTGGTCGGCCGAACGAAGGCGCGCGTCAGCGCGAACCAGATAAGCCTCGCCCGAGCGTTGAACATAGTTTGCGCCCACAGAGACGTTCGCTTTGGCCAGCCCGGTCGCGAGATCATCGTAAGAGAGACCGTAAGCGGCGAGCTTCGCCGCATCGGGCTCGACCACATATTGCTTCACATATCCGCCAAGCGAGTCCACGTCGGCGACACCGGGCGTGGTGCGAAGCTGGGGCCGCACGATCCAGTCCTGAACCGTGCGAAGATAGGCGAGCTTGGCAATATTGGTCGCCAAGACGTCGCCCTCTTCGGTCAGGAAGGTGCCATCGGTCTGCCACCCAGGCTTGCCGTCGACACGCGGCGCGCTTTTGCCGTTCGGATATCGAAATTCGACGCTGTAGTGGAAAACCTCACCAAGGCCGGTCGAAACCGGCCCCATCTGCGGCTCCGCCATGTCCGGCAAGTTGGGGCGCGCCTGGTCGAGACGTTCGCGCACCTGTTGCCGCATAAAATACAGGTCGGCGCTGTCCTTGAATATGACCGTGACCTGGCTGAAACCGTTTCGCGAGAAGGATCGAGTGCTCTCGACACCGCTCAAGCCCGAGAGCGCTGTCTCAACTGGAAACGTCACGCGCTTCTCAATCTCCACCGGTGAGAGCGTCGGTACGACCGTATTGATCTGCACCTGCTTGTTGGTGATGTCGGGAGTCACATCGATTGGCAGCAGGTTGAGCTGCCATGCGCCGGATCCGGCGACGATCGCGGTAAAGAACAGGATGGTCCATCGCGCCCGCACTGATGCCGAGAGGACGGCAGCGATCATTCCTCGTCCCCGCCAGCGTTCTTGTTCATCTGGGCCTTGATGAGAAAAGCGTTGCGGGTGGCGACCTGATCGCCCGCGCGCACGCCCGAGATGATTTGCGCCATCCCGCCGCTGCGCGCGCCCACCAGCACCGGCTGCGCGCGAAACCCCTTCGAGTACGGACAAACAGCACGTCGCGTCCATCGATGTTCTGGACGGCCTCGTCCGACACGGTAAGCCCGCCACCGGCGGTAGACCTTGCGTGCAGCCGAACCTGCACGCCTTCGCCTATCACCAGATCGCGAGATGCATGCACGGGGATCAACAAGACGGTGGCGGATTGGTTGGCGCCGCTGACAGTGGGGGTAATCGATCGCACGGTCGCCGCGACCGGGGTTCCGGTCGCCAGAAGGATTGTTGCTGTGTCGCCTGCCGACAACCGCCGGGCATCCGAAGCCGTGACCGAAGCCTCGACCTGCACTGCGCCAGCAGTGGCCACCCGGAACAATTCCGCCTGCGGCTCGACGAAGGCGCCGAGGGTCGCCGTTTCGGCGGTGATCCGGCCCGAGATCGGCGCTACAACGGCGACCGAGCGGCCATTGTCAGCGACATGCGCAGCACTGGCGATGGCCGGCGCGCGCTGCCCTTCAGCTTCGGCCACCGCTAGCGCCGATTGCGCGCTTTCCATGTCGGCGCGCGGGGTCACTCCCTGGCGATAGAGGCTGGCTTCGCGCGTGTAGGTTCGACGTGCGAGATCCGTCTTGGAAGCCGCAACACGGCGATCCGCCGTCATCGAGACAGCGTCGAGACTATCGACCAGAGCGAGCACCTCCCCTGCTCGCACCGGATCGCCAAGCCGGTGGGTCAAGCGCGTGATCGTACCCGATGCACGCGCGACGACGGTCGCCTCTCCTGTCGGTGTTGATGCGATGGTCCGCAGGCGCGGTGATTTCAGACGTGATCCCACCCGTACCGACCGGCTCGACCGCGATATTGGCCGATACCACTTAAGCCGCAGGTATCGCGACCTCGGCCGGACCATCCTTAGCGGGTGCCGCGACCGGCGCTGCTACCGGGGCCACTTCGCGTGGCCCCAGGATTCGCGACGCGCCAAATCCAAGGAGTGCCGCAGCTGCTGCGACGCCTCCAACTACCGGCCAGTTCGTCAGTCGCTGCTGCTGGTCATCCATAAAGTCAGTCTCCAAACGCAACGCGGCCCTCGGCTTGGGCAAGCGCGGCAATTGCGCGAACCCTGGCAAGGCGGGCATCGATAATGAGGGACCGTGCGTCGCCGAGCGCGCGCCGGATCGTGAGCAGTTCGAGCAACGAGCTCCTGCCCGCGCTGTAACCGATCCGGCCGAGGCGATAGGCTTCGGAGGCGGCTCGCTCGCCCTGCTCCGCAGCCGCTAGCCGACCTTGCGCAGCAGCAACCTGCGCGAGAGCCGACCGGCGTGCGGCCGCAGATTGCAGCCTTGCCGCTTCGAGGCGCCAATCGGCGGCAGCAGTGCGTTCGCGCGCAGCGTCGATCGCCCCGCGATTGCGGTCGAACAACGGAATGGTTGCCGACAGTCCCACGACCAAGGCGCTGTCGCTGATGCCTTGGAAGCGCCGGAAACCGACACTGACCCCGATGTTTGGGATTGGCCTCTTTTCCTCGATACGGACTTGTGCGGCCAGCGCATCTCGCTCCGCCGTCGCTGCGGAGACAGCGGGAGTGTCATCAAGCTGCGGACCGATCGCTGCCGATACCGGAAAAGCAGTTTCGAGCAGTGAGGTGTCGATGCTCGTATAAGGATCGGCAGTTCCGACCATCGCCGACAGCTGCTCCAGTGCATCGATGAGATCGGCGGATGCCGCCTCCCTGGCGGCGGTCGCCGCGGCTAGGCTGAGCTGCGTCAGTCCGGCCCAATCCTGCTTGACCTAACTTTTTCCTGCGCCCCGCGTGAGCTGGTCGCGCTGGTCGGGCCATCGGGTGCCGGCAAAAGCACGGTGCTGCGTGCGATCGCGGGCCTCTATCGGCCAGAACACGCGCTAATTACCTGCGCCGGGGAGCGTTGGACCGATACTGCCGCCAATGTCTTCTTACCCCCGCACAATCGCCGGGTGGGGTATGTCTTCCAATCCTATGCCTTGTTCCCGCATCTGACCGCGCTCGGCAACGTCGAGGCCGCGTTGACGCATCGCCCCCGTGGCCAGCGTGAAGCGCGTGCGAGAGAGCTGCTGGCGCTGATGCATCTCGATGGCCTTGAAACACGCAAGCCCGGTGCGTTGTCGGGCGGGGAACAACAACGCGTGGCGCTCGCCCGTGCGTTGGCGCGCGAACCGCGCGTGCTGCTGCTCGACGAGCCGCTGTCGGCGGTCGACCGGCGCACCAGGCGTCAGCTGCGCGGCGAGTTAGCGGCGCTCCGATCTGCCGTTCCAATACCAATCGTGCTCGTCACCCACGACCTCGACGAAGCAATAGCGCTCGCAGATCGCCTGATTGTGATGGACCGGGGCGAAATCCTGCAAGTCGATGACCATGTTCCCGACAAACAGCACTAACGGCGCCAATGAAGCTGAAGCCGCTGACAACCGCGATCACTATGCACGCCTACGGTGACCCAATCGTAGATCGGACGATGGCGCTCAAAATCATCCTTGACGGGGCCACGATTAAACGACTCGAACTGCCCGGTGTAGGTGATGCTCACGCCCGGCGTCAGCTTGACCTTTGCGGCTATGGCGCGTTGCAGGTCGCCGACGATCGCGGTCAGCGCTCGTCCGCGCCCGTCAATATAGATCCAGGTCACCGGGCGGCCGTTCTCGCTTCTGAGCATCGGCGGGCCTTCGCTGACGCGCATATCGGCGATCGTCCCGAGTGTGATCTGCTGGAGCGACGGCGTCACCACCGGCAGGTTGCGCAGATCGTCGAGGCTGTCGCGCAACTCGCGCGGATAGCGGACACTGATCGGATAGCGTGAGAGGCCCTCGACGGTCTGGCCTACGGTTTCGCCGCCAATCGCGCCCGATATGATCGACTGCACGTCGGCGATGTTCATGCCGTAGCGCGACGCGGCCGCGCGATCGATGACCACGTCGATATAGCGACCCCCGGTCAGCCGCTCGGCGAGCGCCGAGCTGACTCCCGGCACCGTCTTTGCGACAGTTTCGATTTGGCGCGCGACGTTGTCGATCTCGGCCAAGTTCGAGCCCGCGACTTTGATGCCGATCGGGCTCTTGATACCCGTCGACAGCATATCGATGCGGTTGCGGATCGGGGGAATCCAGAAATTGGCGAGTCCGGGTACGCTCGCGTTGGCCTGCGCTATTCTAAGCTGAGCTTCCTTCCCTGCCTGAACCAGAGCGCGCGCGGCACTCAGATCCTCGTTGACCCGGACAAGGTCTTCGTCAGCAAGTTTGACGCGACCTTGCATCGCCTCGGCGGTCGCATAAGCGAACGCGAGCTGGACGGCGAAAGCGACCCGGCCTTGTCGGGAGCGAGCGCGAGCGGCGCGCAGATTGCTCTCGCCGGCGG
The DNA here is from genome assembly GCA_013821585.1 of Sphingomonadaceae bacterium. Lineage (GTDB taxonomy): Bacteria > Pseudomonadota > Alphaproteobacteria > Sphingomonadales > Sphingomonadaceae > Sphingomonas_O. The sequence goes on along the minus strand of JACDGO010000162.1, from coordinate 647 downwards.
CGATTCGAGCCCCGCGCTTGCCGCCGATCTCGAAAGGCTGCGTGACGGTATAGGTTGTTTGCCGCTGGGTGACGCCATCTGGCGTTTGGCGGACAGCCAGGTTTTCAGCGACACCGTCAATGGTCGGATTGAGCCACGCGTGCGCCTGCCGCGCGTCGCCCGCAGCAGCCCGAATATCGGCCTCGTACGCGCGAGCTAAGGGGGCACCCTCCAACGCGATGCGCAGGAGTTGTGTAAAAGATGGTGCCGGGGCAGCATGGGCAAGCGAGGCACACAACCCGAGCATCGTCGCCGAGATCGTGCGGAGAATGGTACGGAAGGTCACAGTGATCGTGCTGCCCCTTCAGATCGTGCATTCGTCGAACGATGGCCCGTATGGGTAAGAGTGGCCGAAAGACTGGGGCAAGTTGATACGGGAAAAAAAGGCTCTGTTCGTGTTTCGTAGGCTTCAGCATCCCATGGCCGCGTTGAGGCATGCGCGTGGCGTCGAAACCCGAAGTCCGGTGAGATGAAACCAGTTGAGATATACCCCGACTCATTGATTGCCCGAAAAACGTCTTGGCAAGGAGGGGAAAAGGGATTCTTGTCGGATGTATGGTTCGAGGTGGTTTTCTGGGCGGAGCCGAACGGCAGGAACTGCGCGCGCT
>JACDGO010000161.1 GCA_013821585.1 Sphingomonadaceae bacterium | reverse complement strand
GCGGGCGGCTCGGCGACCGCGTCGCTGCGGCTCTCGATCGGCCTCGGAGCGAGCGATGGCGCGTTGACGCCCGACGCGCACGCGCCGAGCGCGAGCAGGAGCGGCAGGGCCTTGAGCGCGGACATCCGCGCCGCCTTACGGAGCGCCCGCGCGCCCTGCAACGGGGTTGCGCCACGGGGACGAACCGCCTACGTGACCGCTTCCGCGCGCCCGTAGCTCAGCTGGATAGAGCATCAGACTACGAATCTGAGGGTCGGACGTTCGAATCGTTCCGGGCGCGCCACTCATCCCGCATCTTCGACAGTTCTATCGCATCGAGCATCTTGGCGCCGCCGAGCATCACCGCGCCGAAGCATGCGACGAACAGCAGCTTGCCGCCGAAGCCGGGGTAGGCGACGAGATAGAGCTTGCCGCGCTCCACCGCGCCGGTCGCGAACGCGTAGATGATCAGATAGGCTTCGAACTTTGTCTTGATGACGAACAGGCGACCGATTTTTTTGAACATATCTGAAGGTAGCAAGGCGCGGGCCAATGGCGGAAAAGCGCGGAAGTCCGCGCCGCGCCATGGTAAATTGTCAATTAACCCGACAGTTTCCCCGTCATTCCCGCGGAGGCGGGAATCCATAGTCCGAAAGCCCGACGCTTATGGATTCCCGCCTTCGCGAGAATGACGGTTAGAGTTCGTCGAAACCAAGCGCCAGCAATGCCATGCGCGCCGACCGGATCGCCGCCACAAGCGCCGGGTCCGCGAGTGCATCCGGAGCGATTTCCTCGGGCCAATGCCGTTCGATCACTCCGGCGATCCGGTTTAACTTGGCCTCGTCGGCGAGGAAGCGCGGATCGACCGTCGCAGGATCGGCGACGACGCGCAGCCGCAGGCACGCCGGGCCGCCGCCGTTCGCCATCGATTCGCGCACATCGACGGGCACGAGGCGACGGATCGGGCCGTTGCCAGCGATGAGAGTTTCGAGCCAGCTCCAGACGCGTGTGTTCTCGCGCGCCTCGGTCGGCAGGATCAACGCCATCTCGCCGGTGGGCAAAGTCACGAGCTGGGCATTGAATAAATAGCTCGCGATCGCGTCCTCCAGGGTGACGAGCGCGGCGGGAACTTCGACGATCTCGATCTCGACCTCGGGCAAGCGTGCGGCGAGCGCCTCGTAGAATTGGTCCTTGTCCTCGAACGCCAGCTCGTGCGCGAACAGCACGCGCTCGTTGGCGACCGCGACGACGTCGTTGTGGAACGCGCCCGCCGCGATCGCTGCCTCGGATTGTGCTACGAAGATGGGATCGCTCAGGCCGTGCAGCCGCGCGACAGCCTTCGACGCCTCGACATGCTGGCGCCCCGGGAACGCGCCGCCGCGCACGCCATAGACGAACACTTCTACGCCGGGCGCGTCGTGCTGCGCGCAAAGCCGCATGTGGTTCGCCGCACCCTCGTCGCCGAACGGCGCGTGGACCGGCGCGTGCACCGCGAACGCCGGGTTCGCGAAGGCGAGCCGAAGCTGCGCGAGCGTTCCGGGCCATTCGTGCGCGCGGTGCGGCATCGTCATCAAATTGGCGGGGGTCAGGTGGCAGCGCCCGTCGGCGGTGTCGGGCGCGGGCGAAACGGTCGCCGCGTTCGCCGCCCACATCGCCGAGGCGGACATGGCGGCGGCGCGCATGTGCTGTTCGGCGCTTGCCGCGTCCGCGCCCAGCGATGCGAGCCAGGCATCGTCGGGCCGGTCGTGCGGCAGGAATATTCCCTGTGTCAGCCCGAGCGCAAGGTTCGCGCGCATCTTCGCGACACCCTGAAGCGCCGCGGCGCGCGGGTGCGACACCGCGCCGGCGTTCTTCGTCGAGGCGAGGTTGCCCGCGCTGAGGCCGGCATAATTGTGGCTCGGCCCAACGATCCCGTCAAAGTTGATCTCGACGAGGCTCACTGCGGCGCGACCGTTACCGTCATTCCCGGCTCGACGCCGAGCAGCTTCGCGCCTTCGGGGTCGATCGCGCCGTCGCCGTCGACGCACGCATAGGCCGCGATGAAATCGCCGAGCCTTCCCAGCGCGACGATCGTGCGCGGACCCGCGTTCGCCGCGACCCGCGTCACTTCCACCTCGCGCGCCTCTGCGACGCTCTTGATCCGGTCGGTGTCGGCGCGCATCGTCGGGCCGCCGTCGAAGATGTCAATATAGCCGTCGTGGCGGAAACCCTCGCCCTCGAGCATCCGCATCGCCGCGCGACCCGACGGGTGGGGAAGGGCGATCGCGGCGCGCGCCGCCTCGGTCAGCATCGCGACATAGACCGGGTGCTTGGGCATCAGATCGGCGATGAACTGGTGGCCGTGGATCGCGTTGAACTGGTCGGCGTCCTGGAAGTTCATGCCGAAGAATTTGCCCGCGAGCCCGTCCCAGAACGGCGAGCCGCCACCCTCGTCGATGATGCCGCGCAGCTCTGCGATGGTTTGCGCGGCGAAGCGAGCGCTGTGGCGGCGGATGTAAAGATAGCGGCTGCGCGCGATCAGCAGACCGAGGCCGCCAGCCCGCTCGCGCGGATGAAGGAACAGTCCGCCGACCTCGCTCGATCCTTCGAGGTCGGTCGACAGCGTCAGCATATCGGCGCGGAAGGTGCGATCGAGTTCCTTCGAATGCTGCGTCAGCGTGCCAATACGATAGCTGTAGAAGGGCGCGTGGACGCCGACGCGGCTGAACAACTGGCAGGTGCCGCGCACTTGGCCGGTTTCGGCGTCTTCGAGCACGAGCACGACCATGTCGTCGCCGAGCGCGTCCTCGTCGCGCGCCAGCGCGTCGGCCGAGCGGTCGAGCTTCGCCTTGAGCGATGGCCGGTCGGCGGGCAGGTTCGTGAACCCCCCGCCGGTCAGCTTCGCCATCTCGTAAAGCGCGGCGAGATCGGACGTACGCGCGGCGCGGATGCGGAATGTCATGGCAGCGCGCCCTCCGCGATCCGGCTGATCGTCAGCGCTGAGAGCGCGGCGCGCTCGGCGAGCGAGGCGACGATCAGATATTCTTGCGGAGAATGGATCGCGCCGCCGCGCGCGCCCATCGTATCGACGACGGGCACGCCGCAAGCGGCGATGTTGTTGCCGTCGCATACGCCGCCGGTCGCTTGCCAGCCGATCGTCTGGCCGAGGTCGCGGCCCGCGTCGCGAACCAGCCCGAACAATGTTTCCGCGCGTGCATCGAGCGGTTTGGGCGGGCGGCCGAAGCTGCCGTGGATGTGGATGCGCACGTCGTGCCGCGCCGCGATCTCGGCAACGGCGTCATCGATCAGCGTCTTTGCTAGCGCCTCGTCGGCGGGCGTCGCGGGGCGCAGGTTGACGCGCAGCACCGCATGATCTGACACGACGTTGTTCGGCCCGCCGCCGTCGATCTTCGCGGGGTTGACCGAAAGGCCGGGCGCTTTCGCTTCCGCCAGCCTAAGCGCGAGCGCCGCCGCGGCGAGCAGCGCGTTGCGGCCGTCGTCCGGATTGCGCCCGGCGTGCGCGGACTTGCCGGTGACGATGAAGCTGAAGTTGCCGCTCCCCGGACGCGCGCCCGCGAGCGTGCCGTCGGGCAGCGCGGCCGGCTCATAGGTCAGCGCCGCGACCTTGCCGCGCGCGAGCTCGGCGATGGGCTTTGCGGACGAGGCCGATCCGGTCTCCTCGTCGCTGTTGATCAGCACGTCGTATCCGAGCGACGTGCCTTCGGCTTCGAGCGCCGACAGAGCCGCGAGCATGATCGCTATCCCGCTTTTCATGTCGGCGACGCCGGGACCGTTGATGACGCCCGGCTCGATCTCGCGCAGCGTCTGGAACGGATCACCGGCGGCGAACACCGTGTCCATATGCCCCGTTAGCAGGATGCGCCGGTTCGCGCCTGGCCGCACCGCGAGGTGGAGATGCTTCCCATGGTCGATCCCCCGCTCCGATCCATCGGCCGCGATTGCCGTTACCGGCTCGGGCTCGACCAACCGCAGCTCGCCGGGAAGCGCGGCGAAGGCGTCCGCGAGCAGCGCCGCCACGGTCGCCAGCCCTTCGAGATGGCCCGTGCCGCTGTTTACCGCCGCCCAAGCCTCGACCTGCGCGCGCATCGGCGCTTCGGCGGCGCGTTCCGTCAGCGTGCGCTCGCTCGCGCTCATCCCCGTCATCCTGCCCCCTTAACGGCGGCGGCGCGCCTTGTCGAAGGGCGCGATCGCGGGCAGAGGCGGCCGCCATGAACCGCCATGTCGATCGCGCCGGCCTCCAGGTCGCATCCGAACTCGTCGACTTCATCGAGCGCGAGGCGCTGCCAGGCTTGGAGCTGGACGCCGAGCCGTTCTGGACCGGCGCGGCGGCCATCTTCGCTCGCTTCGCGCCCCGGAACCGCGACCTGCTCGCTAAGCGCGACGCGCTTCAAGTTCAGATTGACATGTGGCACCAGGCCAACGCGTTCGAGCCGGAGGCGTATCAGGCGTTCCTGCGTGGGATCGGCTATCTCGTCCCCGAACCCGCGCCGTTCACGATCGACACCGCGAACGTCGACGCCGAAGTCGCGACCATGGCGGGGCCGCAGCTCGTCGTGCCGTCGCTCAACACGCGCTTCGCGCTCAACGCCGCCAACGCGCGCTGGGGCAGCCTCTACGATGCGCTCTACGGCACCGACGCGCTCGACGCGCCGCCCGCGAAGCCGGGTGGTTATGACGATGCGCGAGGCAAAGCGGTCGTTGCCCGGGCCAAGGCTTTTCTCGACCAGACTGTTCCGTGTTGGAAAGAAGGTCACGGAAGGTCACTCCAAGAACAATTCTCCGGCTATCGCGGCGATCCTACAAACCCGTCTGCATTACTCTTTTCTAATAATGGTTTGCACATCGAAGTTGTCATCGATCGTAAGCATCCGGTCGGCAGGAGCGACCCGGATGGGGTAGCCGACATCATTCTCGAATCCGCATTGTCGACGATCGTCGATCTCGAGGACTCGATCGCGGCTGTCGATGCCGGGGACAAGGTCGCGGCGTATCGCACCTGGCTCGGCCTCATGAAGGGCGATTTGACCGCGACTTTCGAGAAAGGCGGCCGGACGTTGACGCGCACGCTGGAGCCGGATCGCGAATGGATCGCACCCGACGGCACCCCGTTCACGCTCCCCGGCCGCAGCCTGTTGTTCGTGCGCAATGTCGGGCATTTGATGACGAATCCGGCGGTGCGGCTCTCCGCCGGGTCCGAAGCGCCCGAAGGCATTCTGGACGCGATCGTCACATCGCTGATCGCGATGCATGACAAGGGTCGCAACAGCCGCGCCGGGAGCATCTACATCGTCAAGCCGAAGATGCATGGGCCGGAAGAAGCCGCGTTCACGGACGATCTGTTCGACGCGGTAGAGGATTTGCTGGGTCTCACGCGTCACACGATCAAGGTCGGCGTGATGGACGAGGAACGGCGCACCTCCGCCAACCTCGCTGCCTGCATCGCCGCGGTGAAGGACCGCATCGTGTTCATCAACACCGGCTTCCTCGACCGCACCGGCGACGAGATGCACACCGCCATGCGCACCGGACCGATGATCCGCAAGGGCGAGATGAAGGGGTCGGCTTGGATCAAGGC
>JACDGO010000160.1 GCA_013821585.1 Sphingomonadaceae bacterium | reverse complement strand
GTGCCGGGCCCGGCCTGTTACCGCCACGGCGGCCCGCCGACGATCACCGACTGCAACGTCGCGCTCGGCAAGGTGCAGCCGGAGTTCTTTCCAAAGGTGTTCGGCCCGGGCGGCGACGCTTCGCTGGATCGCGCGGCGGCCGAAGCGCGGCTCGCTGAAGTTGCGCTGCAGGCGGGATTGTCGGCCGAAGCGGCGGCGGAAGGCTTCGTCGCGATTGCCGTTTCCGACATGGCGAACGCGATCAAGGCGATCTCGGTCGCGCGCGGGCACGACGCGCGGCGCTTCACGCTCGCCTGCTTCGGCGGGGCGGGCGGGCAGCATGCGTGCCTCGTCGCCGACGCGCTCGGCATGAACCGGGTGATGATCCACCCGCTCGCGGGCGTGCTGTCGGCATACGGCATGGGCCTCGCCGACCGGAGCGTCGTGCGCGAGCGGACGGTCGGCCTCGCGCTCGATGATCCCGGCATCGGCGCGGCGCGCGGCGCGCTCGAAGCCGAGGCCGAAGCGGCGCTCAACGCACAGGATGTCGGCGAGGCGTACATACGCGTCGAGACGCAGGCACATTTGCGCTATGTGGGAACCGACAGCACGATCGACGTGCCCGTAAGCGACGCCGGGGCAATGGCGGCGGCGTTCGAGACGCGCCATCGGGCACGTTTCGGTTTCGCGGGGTCAGGCGCGATCGTCGTCGACATGCTGCGCGCCGAGGCGATCGCGGCGGCGGGCGATCCCGTTTCGGTCACGACGCTTCCCGCGCGATCCAATCCTCCGATCGCAATGGTCGAGACCTTCATGGCCGGGAAGCGCCGTCCGACGCCGGTGTTCGACCGGCCCCGCCTCGCCGAAGGCTTCACGGTCGCCGGACCCGCGCTGATCGCCGAGGCGGTCGCGACGACGGTCGTCGAGCCCGGCTGGCGCGCGACGGTCGACCGGCTCGGCAATCTGATCCTCGAGCGGTGCGGTGCGCGGGCGAAGGCGAGCGATGGCACAGCGGCCGATCCCGTTCGCCTCGAGATCTTCGCCGGGCGCTTCATGGCGATCGCCGAAGAAATGGGCGCGGCGCTCCGCCACAGCGCCGCCTCGGTCAACATCCGCGAGCGGCTCGACTTCTCGTGCGCGCTGTTCGACGCCGAGGGCAGCCTCATCGCCAACGCGCCGCACATTCCGGTCCATCTGGGATCGATGGGCGAAAGTGTCCGCACGATCCTCGCGCGCAGGGGCGGCACGATGCGGCCCGGCGACGCCTATGCGCTCAACGCGCCCTACGACGGCGGCACGCATCTGCCTGACATCACGGTGATCATGCCGGTGTTCGTCGCGGACGGCGAAGCCACGCCCGCCTTCTTCGTCGCCGCGCGTGGGCACCACGCCGACATCGGCGGGATCAGCCCCGGATCGATGCCCCCGGGAAGCACGAGCATAGAGGAGGAAGGCGTCGTGTTCGACGACGTCCTGCTCGTCGCGCAAGGGAGGCTGTGTGAAGCGGAGGTGCGCGCGCTGCTCGGCGCCGGGCGGTGGCCCGCGCGCAATCCCGACCAGAACATCGCCGACCTCTCCGCGCAGGTCGCGGCCTGCGCGCGCGGCGCGGCCGAGCTGAAGCGACTGTGCGCCGAGACCGGGCGCGAGACCGTCACCGCCTATATGCGTCACGTCCAGGACAACGCCGAAGCCGCCGTGCGCCGCCTGATCGCGCGGCTGAACGACGGCCGCTTCGAAAGCGAGCTCGACAATGGCGCGGTGATCCGCGTCGCCGCCTCTGTCGAAAACGGTGCGCTGACGGTCGACTTCACCGGGACCAGCGCGCAGCTTCCGGGCAATTTCAACGCGCCGCTTTCGGTCGTGCGCGCGGCGGTGCTCTATGTCGTGCGCTGCCTCGTCGACGAGCCGATCCCGCTCAACGAAGGCTGCCTGCGGCCCGTGACGATCGTCGTTCCCGAAGGATCGATGCTCAATCCGCATTATCCCGCTGCCGTCGTCGCGGGCAATGTCGAGACGAGTCAGGCGATCACCGACGCGCTGTTCGGCGCGCTCGGCGCGATGGCGAGCGCGCAGGGGACGATGAACAACTTCACCTTCGGCAACGCCGCGCATCAATATTACGAGACGATCGCCGGCGGATCGGGCGCGGGGCCGGGTTTCCCCGGCGCGCCGGCGGTCCAGACGCACATGACCAACAGCCGCATCACCGACCCCGAAATTCTCGAGACGCGCTTTCCGGTGATCGTCGAGGAATTCTCGATTCGCCGCGGTTCGGGCGGTGCGGGCGAATGGCGCGGCGGCGACGGGGCGGTGCGGCGGATTCGCTTCCGCGAGCCGATGCACGCGGGCATTCTCTCCAACCGCAGACGCGTGCCGCCTTTCGGCTTGGCCGGAGGGAGCGACGGCGCGCCCGGCGTCAACCGCGTCGAGCGCGCCGACGGGCGAGTCGAGGCTTTGTCCGCGACGGCCGAAGTCGAGATGGCGGCGGACGACGTTTTCGCGATCGAGACGCCCGGCGGCGGCGGCTTCGGCAGCGCAAGCTGATGCTCGTCCTCTCCGGCATTCTCGTCATCGCGCTGGGTTTCGCGCTGCGCTTCAATCCGCTCGTCGTCGTGCTCGCGGCGGCGGCGGCGGCGGGACTCGCGGCGGGGATGACGCCGTTCGCGCTCGTTTCCGCATTCGGCAAGACGTTCAACGCCAACCGCTTCGTCAGCGTTGTCTATATCGTCCTGCCCGTCATCGGCCTACTTGAGCGCCACGGCCTTCAGCAGCGCGCGCGCGACGTCATCGCGGGGATGAAGCGCGTGACGGCGGGGCGGCTGCTGATCGCCTATCTGCTGTTCCGGCAGATCACGGCCGCGCTCGGCCTGATCTCGATCGCCGGCCATGCGGAGACCGTCCGCCCGCTGGTCGCGCCGATGGCCGAGGCCGCCGCCGACGCGCAGGGCCGCGCGCCCGGCGACGAGCGCGTCAAGGCGATGGCGGCGGCGACCGACAATGTCGGGCGGTTCTTCGGCGAGGACATCTTCATCGCGATCGGATCGATCCTGCTGATGAAGGGCATCCTCGACGGCTATGGCATCCACCTCGATCCGTTTCAGCTTTCGGTCTGGGCGATCCCGTCGGCGATCGCCGCGTTCCTGATCCACGGCGCGCGGCTGCTGTGGCTCGACCGCCTGCTGGCGCGCACATGATCGGTCTGCCTTTCATTTATGGCGTCGCGGGCCTCACGTTCCTGAGCTTCGGACTGCTGAGCCTGCGCGACCGGCGCTGGGGCAACGCCGCGTTCTGGCTGTTGATCGCTTCGAGCTTCCTGTTGGGCGACCGCATCGGCGATTTCGGCAACGGCCTGTTCGTCATCGCGCTCGTCGCGATCGCGGGGCTGGGCGGGCTGAAGAAGCCCGCGCCATCCGAGGGCGAGGAGCGGACGCGCGGCAACGCGCTGTTCCTGCCCGCGCTGATCGTCCCCGCGACCGCGTTGATCGGCACGCTCGTCTTCAAGCGGCTGCCGGGGCTGGTCGATGCAAAGCAGATCACGCTCGTCGCGCTGACGCTCGGCGTGCTGATCGCGCTCGCGTTTTGTTACGCATGGCTGCGCCCGCGTGCCGCGACGCCGTTCGACGAAGGGCGACGGCTGATGGACAGCGTCGGCTGGGCGGCGCTGCTGCCGCAGATGCTCGCGAGCCTCGGCGCGATCTTCGCGCTCGCGGGCGTCGGCGACGTCGTGGGCGGATTGACCGCGCATGTGATTCCGAGCGGCAGCCTGATCGGCGCGGTGCTCGCCTACGGTCTCGGCATGGCGGCGTTCACGATGGTGATGGGCAACGCCTTCGCGGCATTCCCGGTGATGGCGGCGGCGATCGGCGTGCCCTTGCTGATCCACGCGCATCGCGGCGATCCGGCGGCGGTCGCGGCGCTCGGGATGCTCGCAGGCTTCTGCGGTACGCTGATGACGCCGATGGCGGCGAACTTCAACATCGTGCCCGTCGCGCTGCTCGAATTGAAGGATCGCAACGCCGTGATCCGCGCACAGATCCCGACCGCGCTGCCGCTCCTCGCGGTCAACATCGCGCTGATCTGGTGGCTGGCGTTTCCGAGATGAAATTGGACGAAACCACCGCGCGCAACTTCGCCCGCCTGACGCTCGGCCATATCGGGCGCGAGTATCCGTACAAGCTCGATCACGTCCTGACCGGGCCGGAGGACGCACGGACGCCCGCGGAGCTCCATCCGATCTTTCACGGCAGCTTCGACTGGCACAGCTGCGTCCACGGCTGGTGGCAGCTGATGCGCCTCGCGCGCCTCTATCCCGGCATACCCGAAGCCGCCGAAATCGCCGCGCGCGCCGGCGCGATGCTGACGCCCGGAAAGGTCGCGGGCGAACTCGCCTATCTGGCGCGGCCGATGGCGCGCGGGTTCGAGCGGCCCTATGGCTGGGGCTGGCTGCTCGCGCTCCACGCCGAACTCGACGCGCCTTACGCGGACATTCTCGCGCCGCTCGCCGAAGCGTTCGCGACGCGGTTCAAGGCATATCTGCCGCTGCTCACCTATCCAGTCCGCACCGGAAGCCACGCCAACACCGCCTTCTCACTGATCCTTGCACGGCACTGGGCCGGGACGCGCGACCAGGAGCTTCTGGAATCGATCGACGTCCGTGCGCGCCAGTGGTTTTCGCAAGACCGCGATGCGCAGGCATGGGAGCCCGACGGCGACGCTTTCCTGTCGCCTACGCTGGTCGAGGCGATGCTAATGAAATCGGTGCTCGGCCTCGACTTCGCCGCTTGGTTCGCCGCCTTCCTCCCCTGCGCGGACAAGGGCGAACCCGCGACGCTGTTCACCCCCGCGCATGTCTCCGACCGCGGCGACGGCAAGATCGCGCATCTCGACGGGCTGAACCTCAGCCGCTGCTGGTGCTGGCGCGCGCTTGGCCACGACGACGCGGCCGAGCGCCATCTCGCTGCGAGCCTGCCGCATGTCGCGGGCGATTATATGGGCGAGCACTGGCTCGCGACCTTCGCGCTACTTGCGCTCGACGAGCCTGCTTGACTCGCGTCCAGAAGAAGTTTTTAGAACAAATCATGAACTTACCCACTGCCGAGTCACTTGGCGCGTTGCGCGCGCGTCTTTCGCGAACCGCATCCACGATCGCAGCGCCGAGCTTTCGAGGCTCTCCGAAACGCACGATCTCGATCCCTTGCTGTCGCGCAACGACGAATTCCTGCACCCGCAGCAGCCGCGCGGAAGCCATCCGCGCGACGTCCGCATCCTGCCGCGCTCGCGCGATTTTCACTAATGCCGGGGAGCCAATTCCCGCGCTGACCGTTATGGCATGGCAACGAGTTGGGAGAGGCTCAAATGAAGGCATTGATCATCCTCGGCGCGCTGGCGCTCGGCACGGCGGCCACGCCCGCGCTCGCGCAAATGAACGCGCAGCGCACCACGACGACGACCACAACGTCCAGCGGACCGATGCATGAGGATCGCACCGTCGTCCGCCGCACGTCGACCGTGCGGCACGGCTGGCATAACGGCTGGCGGCGTCACCGCGTCTGCACGATGCAGTGGCGGAATCATCACCGCGTCCGCCGCTGCTGGTGGCGCTAG
>JACDGO010000159.1 GCA_013821585.1 Sphingomonadaceae bacterium | reverse complement strand
GACTGGCGGCTGAAGGCCTATCGCGCCTGGCTGACGATGGAGGAGGTGAGCTGGGCGAAGCTCGACATCCCCCCGATCGACTTTCAGGACGCCTATTATTACGCGGAGCCGCGCGCGAAGGTGAAGCTCGGCAGCCTCGACGAGGTCGATCCCGAAATCCTGCGCGTCTATGAAAAGCTCGGCATTCCGATCGAGGAGCAGAAAGTGCTCGCGGGCGTCGAGGGCGCGCGCAAGGTCGCGGTCGACGCGGTGTTCGATTCGGTCAGCGTCGCCACTACCTTCCGCGCCGAACTCGAACGCGCGGGCGTCATCTTCCGCTCGATCAGCGAGGCGATCCGCGAATATCCCGATCTCGTCCGCAAATATCTCGGCAGCGTGGTGCCGCAGCGCGACAATTATTTCGCCTGCCTCAACAGCGCGGTCTTCTCCGACGGGACGTTCGTCTACGTGCCGGAGGGCGTGCGCTGCCCGATGGAGCTCAGCACCTATTTCCGCATCAACGCGGAGAACACCGGACAATTCGAGCGCACGCTAATTGTGGCCGACAAGGGCAGCTACGTCAGTTACCTCGAAGGCTGCACTGCGCCGATGCGCGACGAGAACCAGCTCCACGCCGCAGTGGTCGAGCTCGTCGCGCTCGACGACGCCGAGATCAAATATTCGACCGTCCAGAACTGGTATCCGGGCGACGCCGAGGGGCGAGGCGGCATCTTCAACTTCGTCACCAAGCGCGCGCTATGCAAAGGCGACCGCTCGAAAGTGTCGTGGACGCAGGTCGAGACCGGCAGCGCGATCACCTGGAAATATCCGTCGTGCATCCTGAAGGGCGACGGGTCGGTCGGCGAATTCTACTCGGTCGCGGTCACCAATAACCGGCAACAGGCTGATACCGGCACCAAGATGCTGCACATCGGCAAGAACACGCGCTCGACGATCGTCTCGAAGGGCATCAGCGCGGGGCGCTCGAACAACACCTATCGCGGCCTCGTTCGCGTCAATTCGGGCGCGGAAGGGGTGCGCAACTTCACTCAGTGCGATTCGCTGCTTCTCGGCGGCGACTGCGGCGCGCACACCATCCCCTATATCGAGGTCCGCAACCCGAGCGCGCAAATCGAGCACGAAGCCACCACCAGCAAGATCAGCGACGACCAGCTCTTCTACGCGATGCAGCGCGGCCTGAGCGCAGAGGAAGCAGTCGCGCTGATCGTCAACGGCTTCGCGAAGGAAGTGCTGCAGCAGCTGCCGATGGAGTTCGCGGTCGAGGCGCAGAAGCTGTTGGGGATTTCGCTTGAGGGGAGTGTGGGGTGATCTCGCTGCCGCGCCGTTTGGCCATCCTTATATCGGCTCTAATCTTCGAAGCATTTATTGTCGGCCTAAGGGGTTCGACCTTATTAATTGTGGGCTCGGCATCTGGTGGCCTGGCTGCCTTAGCTGCGCATCAAGCTATAGATTTGCCAGGCTTATTCGATCGATCGACGTTCTATTTCGGAGGTATCGCAGGCGGCGCTCTTGGACACGAGTTTGTGCGGCATATCGATACCGGCCGTCCGTTAGGCCAAGCGTTCGCGAACCCTACGATCCTCATGGCCTTAGCCACTTTAGTCACGGTGCTCACTGCCAGTTTTTTGGTTCGCACACAGCTAATATCGCGATCATTGAGAACGAGTTATTTTCGCTGATGCTCCAAATCCATAACCTCCACGCCACCGTCTCCGACAAGGCGATCCTCAACGGCCTCACCCTCGCGCTCAACGCGGGTGAAATCCATGCGATCATGGGACCGAACGGGGCGGGAAAGTCGACGCTCGCCTATGTGCTCGGCGGGCGGCCGGGGTATGAGGTGACGCAAGGATCGGTGACGTTCGACGACCAAGACCTGCTCGCGCTCGCGCCTCACGAGCGCGCTGCTGCGGGCCTGTTCCTCGGCTTTCAATATCCGGTCGAAATCCCCGGCGTGTCGAATGTCCAGTTCCTGCGCGAGAGCCTCAACGCGCAGCGCAAGGCGCGCGGGGAGGCGCCGCTTTCGGGCGCGGATTTCCTGCGCATCGCGCGCGAGCAGGCCGCCGCGCTCGGCGTCGACATGGACATGCTCAAGCGCCCGGTGAACGTCGGCTTTTCGGGCGGCGAGAAGAAGCGGGGCGAGATGGTGCAGATGGGCATCATCGACCCCAAGCTCGCGGTGCTCGACGAGACCGATTCGGGCCTCGACATCGACGCGCTACGCGTCGTCGGCGACGGCATCAACCGCATCATGCGCAAGCCCGACAAGGCGGTGCTGCTGATCACGCATTATCAGCGCCTGCTCGACTATGTGAAACCCGACTACGTCCACGTCCTCGACGCCGGCCGAATCACCCGCACCGGCGGCCCCGAACTCGCGCACGAACTCGAGCGCGAAGGTTACCGGGAGATTGCGGCGTGACTCCCCTCCGCACCGCAGGCACAATCCCTTCTTCGCACCTTTCCTACTCCTTCGCGCCTTCGCGTGAAATTCTTCGCTTGGTTTCGGCAAAGGGAAGGGGTTCCACGCAAAGGCGCGAAGAAGAAGGAAGGCGCGAAGGGTTCGGCGCATGATGGCCGTCGCTCTCCCTACGCGCCGCGATGAGGCTTGGCGTTACAGCGATTTGGATGCTGTCGCGCGCTTGTGGCCGGTTCCACCCGCTATCGTCATCGATGTACCTGCGGGCGCGAGCGAGACACGGCATTTGATCACCGACGCCGGCATCTACGACTTCGCGGTCACGCTCGCTCCTAGCGCGCGGTTTGAATTTCATGTGCTGAATGCGGGTGCGGGCTACGGCCGCGTCGCCATCGATGTCACCCTCCACGACGGCGCGCATTTCGAGCTGGGTGGCGTGCAGATCGGTGGCGGCGACGCGAATCTGGAGATCGCCACCACCGTCCGCCACGTTGCGCCGAACGCGACGAGCCGCCAGACGGTGCGCTCGATCCTCGGCGGCAAGGCGACCGGCTCCTATCTCGGCAAGGTCGCGGTCTCGCGCGACGCGCAGAAGACCGACGCGAGCCAGTCGGTGCGCGCGATGCTCCTCACCCGCACCGCGACCGCGAACGCCAAGCCCGAGCTCGAAATCTTCGCCGACGACGTGAAGTGCGCGCACGGCGCGGCGGTTGGGGAATTGGACAAGAACGCGCTGTTCTACCTCGCGTCGCGCGGATTGGCGCCGGCGGAGGCGCGGACCCTTCTGCTGCGGGCGTTCGTCGCCGAAGTGTTTGAAGGCGCGGACCCGAGCCTCGGGGCGGCGGCGCTCGCCGCTCTCGGGAGGCTGGCGTGAGCCAGGCGGCGCTCCAAAAGCCGCTTTCTTTCTCTGAAGGGAAAGAGCTCGACACGCTCGTCGACTTCCCGGCGATTCCCCCCGGCTGGGCGTATCTCGACACCGCCGCCACCGCGCAGAAGCCGCGGGCCGTGATCGACACGATCGCGCGCGGCTATGGCGAGACCTATGCGACCGTCCATCGCGGCGTCTACGCGCGCTCCGCCGACATGACGCTTCGCTATGAGGCGGCGCGTGCGCGGGTCGCCGAGTTCATCGGCGCGAAGGCCGACGAGATTGTCTTCACGCGCGGCGCGACCGAGGCGATCAACCTCGTCGCGCAAAGCTGGGGCGTGTCGCTCAAAGTCGGCGACCGCATCCTGCTCAGTCGTCTCGAGCATCATTCGAACATCGTGCCATGGCAGTTGTTACGGGATCGTAACGGCATCGAGATCGACGTCTGCCCGCTCACCGCCGACGGTCGCATCGACCTCGACGCCGCCGAAGCGATGCTGACACCGCGGCACAAGCTCGTCGCCTTCGCCCATGTTTCCAATGTCCTGGGCTCGGTTCTCGACGCCCGCCGTGCGGCGGACCTCGCCCAAGCCGTGGGCGCGAAGCTGCTCCTCGATGGCTGCCAGGCGGTACCGCGTCTTGGTGTGACTCTCCGTGATCTTCTTTGCGATTTCTATGTGTTTTCAGCGCACAAGCTCTACGGCCCGACCGGGCTCGGCGTGCTGTGGGCGCGGGGCGAAATCCTCGACGCGATGCCGCCGTGGCAGGGCGGCGGCGCGATGATCGACCGCGTGTCGTTCGAACGCACCACTTATGCCCCCCCGCCCGCGCGCTTCGAGGCGGGGACACCGCACATCGTCGGCGCGCTCGGACTTCACGCTGCGATCGATTATGTCGAAGGCATCGGCCTCGACCGCATCCATGCGCACGAAACCGCGCTCGTCGCCCAGACCCGCGATGAGCTGCGCTCGCTCAACTCGGTGCGCCTCTACGGTCCCGAGGATTCGGCGGGCATCGTCAGCTTTAACGTCGAAGGGGTGCATCCGCACGATGTCGCCACCATATTGGACGAGGAGAAGGTGGCGATCCGTGCCGGGCATCATTGCGCGCAGCCGCTGATGGAGGCGCTCGGCGTCGATGCGACGGCGCGCGCGAGCTTCGGGGTGTATAACGGGCCACAGGATATCGACGCGCTGGTGCGCGGCATCGAACGGGTGACGAGGGTGTTCGGATGAAGGTCGAAGAGGTCGAAAGCGTGGAAGCGCCCCCAAAGGCAAGGGTGGAGGATGCGCGCGAGTCGTTCGAGCGTAAGCGCGACTATCTCGACGGCTTCCTCAAGGCTGAGCCGCCGAAGCTCTCGCCGGGCGAACCCGGCGGCGACGTTTATGAAGGCGTGATCGAGGCCTTGAAGGATATTTACGATCCCGAAATCCCGGTCAACATCTATGACCTCGGGCTGATCTACGGCGTAGAGGTCGACGAGGGGCATGTGACCGTCAACATGACGTTGACCACGCCCAACTGTCCCGTCGCCGAATCGATGCCGGGCGAGGTCGAGCTGCGCATCGGCTCGGTTCCCGGCGTCGGCGTCGCGGAGGTCAATCTCGTTTGGGATCCGCCGTGGGATCCCGCAAAGATGACAGACGAGGCACGGCTTGAACTGGGGATGCTCTGATGGCCACTCGCGTCCGCCCCGCCGCGCTGACGCTGACCCCGGCGGCCGAGGCGCGCATCGCCGATCTAATGGGCAAGGCGCCCGCGGGCGCGATCGCCGTAAAGCTGTCGACGCCGCGCCGCGGCTGTTCGGGCCTCGCCTATTCGGTCGATTACGTGACCGAGGCCGCGCCGTTCGACGAGCGGATCGAGACGCCCGGCGGGCTGTTCTTCATCGACGGCGGTTCGGTGCTCTATCTGATCGGGAGCCGCATGGACTGGGTCGAGGACGATTTCGCCGCGGGCTTCGTGTTCGAGAATCCCAACGCCAAGGGCGCGTGCGGCTGCGGCGAGAGCTTCACCGTCTAGAACTGAAACCCGTAGCGCAGAGCCAGCCCCATATCGTCTGGCGCGGCGCGGAAATTGCCGGGCTGCCGCCGCCAATAGCTATTGAGCGTCAGCATGCCGGGGCCGAACGCGCGCGCATAAACTGCCTCGACATCCTGCTCGCGGCCTTCCGGCGCGAGGTCGAGGAGCGTGCCCAGGCCGGTGAGACGCAAGCTTCCGTCGGTCACGCGCAACGGTCGCGACCAGCGCAGCGACAGATCGCCGCCGAACACGCCGTCGCGGGTCGCGTCCAAGGCAACCGCCTGGGTGCGAAGGGTGGAAG
>JACDGO010000158.1 GCA_013821585.1 Sphingomonadaceae bacterium | reverse complement strand
GCGGTCGAGCTCCTCGGGTTTGAATATGGTCATCACCATCCTCCGATACGCCGGCCGAGTGCCGCCGCGCCCTCGATTGTGCGCGCGGCGCTGAAGGTTGCGGCGCGTCGCGCGCCTTTCAGCGGCACCGTGACGCGGACGATCTCGCGCCGCTCGGCCCAAAGGCTGTTGATCATCGCGTGGTCCTCGACCGCGCAACTGTCCATCCATGCGATGCCGGGCCGGTCGAGCATTCGCAGATTCTCAATCTGGATCAGCACGCCCGGCGAAAAACGCGCATAGGCTTCGTCAAAGGCGATCTTGAAGCTGAAGCTGCCCGGCGCCGTCATGAAATTGACGAGCATCGCGATCGGACGGCCGTCAAGCGTGAGGCGCAGCATTTCCAGTTTCCCCGCCTTCGCCGCCCCAGCGATCGTCTCGCGGAAGAACGCGCGCATCGCGGCGTCGTGCGTGAGCGCCGTGCCCGCGCGGCCCTTCCATCCCGACGCCTCGAGCGCGAGGAAGTCCTCGATCCATTGCGCGATCGGCCCATCGCGTTCGCATGCGACCTCGCCCAATTCGCCGAGCCGCGTGCGCAGGCGGCCGATTTCCTTGCGCTTCTTCTTGCGGACATGCGCTTCCAGATAGGCCCGCGGACTCATTTCGCTCGCCAGCATCGCCCGTTCGGCGCGGTGGACGATGTCCGCGCGTCGTGCCGCGCGCAGTCCGGCCAGCACCGGCCCGTCGCTTACCAGCCCGTTGACGTGGAGAAAACCTGTCGCCCAGTCGGCGGTGTCGAGCGCTTCGAGCGTGATCTGCCAGAATTCCGCCTCACGCCCCTCGCGCACCAGCGGTGCGCCCAGGAACGCATGGTAGTGGAGCCAGTTGGTCGTGTGTCGAACCGGCAGCCGTCCATAGCGCCGCGCCGCGCATAGCGGGATCATGCCAAGTAGCTCCGGCCCGTGTCGAACCGCGACCATCCGGGCGCCCGTCGATGGAGAGAGGTGTGCGATCGAGGGGCGCATGAACCAGCTTTCCGCGAAAGCATTCGGCTCGGCGGCGTTGGCCGCGAGTTCGCGCCAATCGGCGTCCCATGCATCGGGAATTGCAGTTAGTGGCACGATCTGCACGATGAGGCCGGCATCGACCGAAGGGTGCGCGATGAAGCTCATGCGGCTTCGCCCAAAAGCGCGACGATCTCGCTTGCGCGGATCGCCGTGACGCCATCCCGGGCGAACACGCCGAAAACGCCATCCCACCAAGCCCAGAAGGTGCGCAGGCCGGCGGCGTCGCGGACGTAAGGAGTGTGGCCCGGAACGAGGCTGGGCGTGTGGAACGACAGGCTGAACAGCTTGTGGCCTTCGCCGAGCAGCCGCCGGATCGCTTCGCGCGCGTCGCCGAGCGGCACGCCTTCGGGCGTCAGCGGCACCCGGTTGAGGAGGCCGCGCAACGGTGTCGCGCGGAGACCGGGAAAGCGCCGTAACGGCCCGGTCAGCGCCACGGAAAGCGGTAACTCGCTCAGCCCCGGCGCGACGCGCCACGGCCAGACCGGATGGCGCGAGAAGTCGGGTCCGCCCTGATGACGATAGTCGAACAGCGCACGCACCGAGGCATCGAGGCGATAGCCGGACTCGGCGAGTATCGTCGCCGTCTCCGTCCCCACCCCGTAACGCCCCGCGCGGTAGACTGTCGGACGCATGCCGAACGCGCGTTCGATACGCTCGGTCAGCGCGACGAGCTTGGCGCGCTGAAGTGCTGCGGGCAGGTTGCCGAGGTAGGAGGCATGCGCAGACACGTCTTCCTCGAACGGTGGATTGACCCAGGGATGGAGCTGCGTGCCGATCTCGCACGCGCCGTCCGCGAACATTCCCGCCAACACGGCGATGCTCGCGGGCGTATCGGCGACGGGCCAATCGACAAGATAGGTCGGTGCGACGCGCGCCGCGGCGAAGCGCGCGTTCGCTTCGGGCAGCGCCGCGATCGCCGTGACGGCGGTTGCTTCGCGCCGGAACGGGCCGCTCCAGTCGAACTCCTCCTCGGCGTCGGCGAAGATCGCGAAACGCGGCGGCATGTCGGCGGGAAGCTGGATGCGCGCCTCGGGCGGCGGCGGCAGGTCAAGCCGCGCATGGCATTCGCGGGACGCTCGGATCGTCGGTTCCATGAGCACGCCGCCCGCCTAACAGCTTCACGTTGCCGCATCGTTAGCAGCGCGCGCATAAGCGGGCCATGCTGATCCGCGCCCAGGCGATCCTTTGCGCGGTGCGCGCGCACGGCGAGCACGGCGCGGTGGTCCGCGCGCTGACGCGCGATCACGGCCTGCTCGCGGGATATGTTCGCGGAGGACGCTCGCGGCGGCTGCGGCCGGTGCTTTCGCCGGGCAATATCGTCGCCGCCGAATTCCGCGCGCGCAGCGAAGAGCAACTCGCCGCGCTGACGGTCGAACTTGTGGAAAGCCGCGCCGCGCTGCTCGCGGAACCGCTCGCCGCTGCAGCGGTCGAATGGGTGACCGCGCTCGCCGCGGTCGCGTTGCCCGAAGGTCATCCATATCCGCGCATCCACGATGCACTGGCGGCGATGCTCGACGCGCTCGTCGCCGCCCCAACAGCAAGCGGCTGGGCGGGAGGGATGGCGCGTTACGAGCGACTGCTGCTCGCGGAGCTCGGCTATGGCGACGACGAGGCCGAGGGCATGTTGTTCGCGGCCCTCAGGCGCAACGGCGAGCGGCTCGCCGCCGATCTGCTGACCGGCCGCAATGCCGACGTGCTGATCGCGCGTGAACGGCTCGTCGAGCGGCTGCGGCGCGCGATGTTGACCTGACCCGCGTTCGCGGCAAGGGATCGGGCGATGAAGCGCAAGGCTGGACAAGACCGGGAGGTTGCCCGCCGCTGGCGTCCCGCCACCCAGGCGGTGCGCGGCGGCACCGCGCGTTCCGAATGGGGCGAGACCTCCGAAGCGCTCTTCCTGACATCGGGCTATGCCTACGATTGCGCCGCCGACGCCGCCCAGCGCTTCGCGGGCGAACAGATCGGCATGACCTATTCGCGGCTGCAGAACCCGACAGTCGAGATGCTCGAACAGCGCATCGCGCTGATGGAAGGCGCGGAGGCCGCGCGCTGTCAGGCGTCTGGAATGGCCGCGATGACGGCGGCGCTGCTTTGTCAGCTGTCGAACGGCGATCATCTCGTCGCGGCGCGCGCGATGTTCGGATCGTGCCGCTGGCTGACCGATACATTGCTGCCGCGTTTCGGCATCGCCGCGACGATCGTCGATGGCCGCGACCCGCAGGCGTGGAAGGACGCGATGCGGCCCGAGACCAAGGTCTTCTTCTTCGAAACCCCCGCGAACCCGACGATGGACATCGTCGATCTGGAGGCGGTGTGCGGCATCGCGAAGGCGGCTGGAATCACGACCGTGGTCGATAATGCCTTCGCGACCTCGGCGCTCCAGAAGCCGATGGAATTCGGCGCGGATGTCGTCGCCTATTCGGCGACCAAGATGATGGACGGGCAGGGGCGTGTACTCGCCGGCGCGGTGTGCGGCACCGAAAAATTCATCAACGAAACGCTGCTGCCTTTCACGCGCAACACTGGGCCGGTACTCAGCGCGTTCAACGCCTGGGTCGTGCTCAAGGGTCTGGAGACGCTCGACCTGCGCATCCGCCGTCAATCGGAGAGCGCTCTGACGGTCGGGCGGTTCCTGGAAGGGCGCGTGCCGCGCATGCTCCACCCCGGTCTCCCGAGCCATCCTCAGCACAATTTGGCGATGCGCCAGATGGACGCGGCCGGCTGCATCTTCTCGTTCCATGTCAACGGCGGGCGCAAACAGGCGCATGCGCTGCTCGACGCGCTCGCGCTGATCGACATCTCGAACAACATCGGCGATTCGCGCTCGCTGATGACGCACCCCGCGTCGACGACGCACAGCGGCCTTAGCGAGGAAGTGCGTGCGGCGATGGGGATCGACGAAGGGATGCTCCGGATCAACGTCGGCCTCGAGGATCCGAAGGATCTGATCGACGATCTCGATCAGGCCTTGAAGACGGCGGGACTGTGAAGGCGCTGTTCCCCTTCGCGGAGGAGACGCGCCAGATCACCGTGCGCGTGTCGGTGAGCTTCCTTCCCGAACAGTCTGCGCCCGCGAGGGGCCGCTGGTTCTGGGCCTATCACGTCCGCATCGAGAACGGATCGCGGCAGGCGGTGCAGTTGATGGCGCGCCACTGGATCATCGCCGACGGGCGCGGCGCGAAGCACCGTGTCGAAGGCGAGGGCGTCGTGGGAGAGCAGCCGGTAATCGCGCCCGGCGCTGCGTTCGACTATGTCTCGGGCTGTCCGCTAACGACGCCGACCGGCGCGATGCAGGGCAGCTATCACATGATCGCCGAGGACGGATCGAGCTTCGACATCGCGATCCCGCGCTTCGTGCTGGCCGCGCCGGTCGCGGCGCGGTGAAACGCACGCACTTGCCGCTGAACGGGTTGCGCGTGCTCGACGCGGCGGCGCGGCACCTGTCGTTCACGCGCGCGGCCGACGAGCTGGCCGTGACACCGGCGGCGGTCGGTCAGCAGATCAGGGCGCTCGAGGACACGCTCGGCGCCGTCCTGTTCCGCCGCACGCCCAAGGGGCTCGAACTGACGCCCGAGGGCGAGGCGGGGCTCGTCGAACTGCGTCGCGGCTTTCTGAGCTTCGAGGAAGCGGTGCGCGCGATGCAGGCGGGCCAGACGTCGAAGTCGCTCGCCATCGCCGCGCCGCGCGACCTGACCGCCAAATGGCTCGCCCCCCGCCTCGCCGCCTATCGCGCGACCGATCCGGAACTGCGTTTCGCTCTAATCGCGAGCGAAGGCGGGCTCGACTTTACCGAAGCGAATCTCGATCTCGCGATCTGTTTCGCCGAGGGGCCGGGCGAACTCGAAGGCGTCGCGGTCGGCCAGCGCGGCTTCGCGACGGTGGGCGAGGGGGCTGCGATTGGCTGGCCCGGTGCGCCCGACGCCGAAGATGTGATGCTAACCGTAGCCGACGCGGGCCTCGCGCTCGACGCGGTGGCCGCCGGGCTCGGCAGCGCGATTGTCCCGGCGATGCTGGCAGGCTTGGAGCCGGCGATCGAAGACCCGCGCGGCTATTGGCTCGTCGCGCCGCTCCCGCAATGGCGGCAAAAGAAGGTCAAGGCGCTGGTTGAAGCGTTGACCGCATTCGACAGGCCGAAGGCGGAGTAAATCCGCCTTCGTCGGTCCTCGCTTTCAGCGAGGCCGGCCGGCTTTCGGCGTCTCGCCGATAGCTGTGCTATCGGTCGTGCGCCTCATGCGTCAATCGCCTCTTCCTCAACGCGCGCCGCGTTCTCCTGGATGAAGGCGAAGCGGTGTTCGGGATTCTTGCCCATCAGCCGCTCGACGAGGTCGCGCACGACCGCGCGGTCCTCATATTCCTGCGGCAGCGTGACGCGGATCAGCGTGCGCGACTTGGGGTCCATCGTCGTCTCGCGCAGTTGCGACGGGTTCATCTCGCCCAATCCCTTGAAGCGCGCGACCTCCACCTTCTTGCCCGCGAACGCGCCCGCCTCGATCTCGGCGCGGTGAATGTCGTCGCGCGCGTAAAGCGACTTGGCGCCGACGGTCAGGCGATAGAGCGGCGGTTGCGCGAGGTGGAGA
>JACDGO010000157.1 GCA_013821585.1 Sphingomonadaceae bacterium | reverse complement strand
GGCATCGGCTGGCCGGCCGAAGCCGCGACCGCGCGGGAGATCGCCGCGATTTCCGGAGCGTCGGTCCGTCCTCGCCATTTCGCGATGTCGATCGCGTGGTATTGGCGAAAGCCAAGCGGCGGCTCGCTGCCGTCGAGCGAAAGCGGCACCAGACGCTTGCGGTCGCGCCCGACCGCCGCTTCGTCGCACACCCAGTCCGACTCGATCGACGTTCTCGACCACAGAACGATCACCGCATCCGCCGCGTCGAGCGCCGCGCGAATCGAGCTGGCGAAGGCAGCACCGCCCTCGATCAGCGCATCCCACCAGACTTCGAACCCCGCATGGGCCAACGCATCGGCGAGCTTTTGGGCGCGGGCGCGGTCGGCGCGCGCGTAACTCAGGAAAACGGCAGCGCGTTTCGGCGCGTCCGGCGCGGTCGGGTCGCTCGCCATCGTCCGATCGCCCCCAGCAATCCGCTGCAAGGCTAGCGCGTCTTAGAGACGCTAGCCAGAGCGTGATGATCGCCCCTTAGAACACGCCGGGCACGAACCTTTTCACCCGCGCCGCATAATCCTCATACGCCGCGCCGAAATGGGCGCGGAGGAGGCGTTCTTCCTGCATCGTGCGGATCAGCGTGCCGATGACGAAGACCGGCGCGGCGAGGATCAGCGCGGGCTCGTGGCCGGTCGCGACCGTGAAGCCGAGCATGAAGAACGCCATCGCGACATAGATCGGGTTGCGAACGAACGCGAAGGGGCCGGTGGTGACGAGGCCATGGTCGGCACGGGTGCGCGCGACGATCGCCCAGTTGCGGCCCATCGTCCTTACCGACCATGCGAACAAACCGACGGACGCGGTCATCAGCAGCGCGACGGCGATCGTCCGGGCCGGATCTGCCATGCCCGGCCGCACGATCACCGGACCTCCGGCGAGCGCGATCGCCGCGCCCTGAATGAACGCGCCGACCCACGATCCATAGCTTCGTGCGTCGCCGCCTTGCGATCGGCCGGCGCGCACTCGCGCAAAGAGAATGAGCGCAAAGAACAGCACCGCGCCGATTATGAACGCGACGGCCGAGGCGGGATCGGTTGGCGCGGGACGCCAGATGTGAAGCATCGAACCTCTCGCTGTGTTATCGAAATAATACACCCACCAAGGGTAAGCGGCAACCGGGTTTATTGCACCTTCACCACCCCGCGCCCATATAGCCGGACATGAGCCAGACCTATCCCGTTCTCCCCTTGCGCGACATCGTCGTGTTCCCTCAGATGATCGTGCCGCTGTTCGTCGGCCGCGACAAATCCGTCTCGGCGCTCGAAGCGGCGATGGCCGCCGACAAGGAGATTTTCCTTGTCGCGCAGCTCGATCCCGCGAACGACGATCCGACGCGCGACGACCTCTACGACCTCGGCGTGCTGGCGAACGTCATGCAGCTCTTGAAGCTCCCCGACGGCACCGTGCGCGTGCTCGTCGAAGGGAAGGTGCGCGCGCGGCTCGCGACGCTCTACACCGAGGGCGGTCATCTGACCGCGACGCTTAACGACGTCGCCGAGCTCGAGGCGGGCGCGGGCGGGACCGAGGTCAAGGCGCTGATGCGCTCGGTCGTCGACCAGTTCGAGAATTACGCGAAGCTCAACAAGAAGCTGCCCGCCGAGACGTCGATGCAATTGGGCGGAATCGAGGAGCCGAGCCGCCTTTCGGACGCGGTCGCCGCGAACCTGTCGATCAAGGTCGCCGACAAGCAGGCGCTGCTCGCCGAGGCTGATCCGGGCAAGCGGCTCGAAATGGTGTTCGCCTTCATGGAAGGCGAATTGGGCGTGCTCCAGGTTGAGAAGAAGATCAGGAGCCGCGTCAAGCGCCAGATGGAGAAGACGCAGCGCGAATATTATCTGAACGAGCAATTGAAGGCGATCCAGCGCGAGCTCGGCAACGAGGGCGAGGAAGGCGAGGGCGACGAAATCGCCGAGCTGACCCAGAAGATCGCGACACTGAAGCTGTCTAAGGAAGCGCGCGCCAAGGCGACCGGCGAACTCAAGAAATTGAAAACGATGCAGCCGATGTCGGCCGAGGCGACGGTGGTGCGCAACTATCTCGACGTGCTGCTTGGTCTACCTTGGGGCAAGAAATCCAAGCTCAAGAAGGACATAGCAGCTGCACAGGCGGTCCTCGACAACGATCACTACGCGCTCGAAAAGGTCAAGGACCGCATCGTCGAATATCTCGCGGTGCAGGCGCGGACCAATAAATTGAAGGGTCCGATCCTGTGCCTCGTCGGCCCGCCCGGCGTCGGCAAGACCTCGCTCGGCAAGTCGATCGCGAAAGCCTGCGGGCGCGAGTTCGTGCGCCAGTCATTGGGCGGTGTGCGTGATGAAGCGGAGATTCGCGGACACAGGCGGACTTATATCGGCTCGCTTCCAGGCAAGATCGTCACCAACCTGAAAAAGGCCGGGACGAGCAATCCGCTGTTCCTGCTCGACGAGATCGACAAGCTCGGCCAGGATTTTCGCGGCGATCCCGCCTCGGCGCTGCTCGAGGTGCTCGACCCCGAGCAGAACAGCCGTTTTCAGGATCATTATCTCGAGGTCGATTTCGACCTGTCCGACGTGATGTTCGTGACGACCGCGAATACATTGAACCTGCCGCAGCCGCTGCTCGACCGGATGGAGATCATCCGCCTCGAAGGCTATACCGAGGACGAGAAGGTCGAGATTGCCAAGCGCCACCTGCTCGAAAAGCAGATCGAGGGGCACGGCCTCAAATCGACCGAATTCGTCCTGACCGACGAGGGGCTGCGCGCGCTGATACAGAAGTACACGCGCGAAGCGGGCGTCCGGACACTGGAGCGCGAGATCGCCAAGCTCGCGCGCAAGGTGCTGCGCCAGATCCTCGAGAAGAAGGTCGAGAGCGTTACGATCACGCCGGAGAACCTCCATGAGTTCGCGGGCGTGGAAAAGTTCCGCCACGGTCTTTCCGAGGAGGAGAACCAAATCGGCGCGGTCACCGGCCTCGCCTGGACCGAAGTGGGTGGCGAGCTGCTGACGATCGAGGCGGTGACGGTATCAGGCAGGGGCCAGGTCCGCACCACCGGCAAGCTCGGCGACGTGATGACCGAATCGATCCAGGCCGCATTGAGCTTCGTGAAGGCGCGTGCGCCCTCCTATGGCATCAAGCCGAGCCTGTTCGCGCGCAAGGACATCCACATCCATTTGCCCGAAGGCGCCGTGCCGAAGGACGGGCCGTCGGCGGGCGTTGGCATGGTGACAGCGATGATCTCGACCTTGACCGGAACTCCGGTGCGCCGCGACATCGCGATGACCGGCGAAGTAACATTGCGCGGCCGCGTGCTGCCGATTGGGGGTTTGAAGGAAAAGCTGCTCGCGGCGCTGCGCGGCGGCATCACCACGGTCCTCATCCCGCACGACAATGAGAAGGATCTCGTCGAAATCCCCGCGAACATCCGCGAGGGGCTGACGATCGTTCCGGTCAAACATGTCGATGAGGTGCTCGCGCTGGCGCTCACTGAGAAGCTTGTCGCGATCGACTGGACCGAAGCCGATGAACTCGCCGCGCAACCGCCGCCCGGGGCTGTCCCGCACGAGGAAACGTTACGGCATTAAACCGGGTTTTTCCCTTTGACAGGCGGGCGGCGAGTGGCGTTAGTGTGGTCGCTTGTCCAGCGGCGAGTCTCGATGCACGCCGTAGCCGGAAGGGGGTTTTCGAGCGCCATGAACAAGCAGGATTTGATCGCGGCCGTCGCCGACAATGCCGGGCTTTCGCGCGGCGACGCCTCCAAGGCCGTCGAGGCGGTGTTCGACACGATCCAGTCGACGCTCAAGAAGGGCGACGAAGTGCGCCTGGTGGGGTTCGGGACATTCTCGGTCACGCGCCGCAAGGCCTCGACCGGACGCAACCCGCGCACCGGCGAGCCGATGGCGATCAAGGCGTCGACCCAGCCCAAGTTCCGCTCGGGCAAGGGGCTGAAAGACGCCTGCAACTGACCGTTGCAAAGGTACGCGCGCGCGTCTAGCGGCGTCGCTTGCTTCCCGGCGTGGGCGCGTAGCTCAGTGGTAGAGCACACCCTTCACACGGGTGGGGTCGCAGGTTCAATCCCTGCCGCGCCCACCACGCCCGCTAGATGAAACCGACGTTCCAGCTTGGCGGATTGTAGTTGGCTAGATTCGGCAACACCGTCGTCATGTCGCCCGGCGCGACGCCGAACCAGCTCGCGAGTGTCGCCGCAAATTGATCGACCGAGGTTGAAGGGAGCAACCGGCCCTGCCCGACGTCGTCGGGGCCGTTGTCAGCGACGACGGGCGCTGTCCCGTAGATTTGCTTGCCCTTGACCGCGCCGCCCACGACGAAATGCATTCCGCCCCAGCCATGATCCGAGCCGTCGCTGTTCGAAACCAGCGTGCGGCCGAAGTCCGATGCGGTGAACGCGGTGACCTTGTCCGCCGCGCCGATCTCCACCGTGGCGTCGTAGAACGCCTTCATTGCGCCCGCGACCTGCGCCATCAGCGCCGGGTGTGCGGCTGGCAGGCCGCTGTGAGTATCGAACCCTCCGATGCTCACGAAGAACACTTGCCGCTTCGCGCCGAGCGCCGAGGCTGCCGAGATGAGACGCGCGACGATCTGAAGCTGGCCGCCGAGGTTGGTCGCGGGAAAGGCGGTCGCAAGCGCGGGCGCCGCGCTCAGTGCGCCGCTAACCTGCGCATAGGTGTCTAGCGCGCGCTTGCTGACACGATCGTACTCGTTTTCGAGGATCTGCGTGCGCGGCGCGGTCATCAGGCTGCGCAGCGCCGCCATCGCGGTCGACGATCCGGTAAGCGTCGTCGCGTTGCCGAGCAGCGCCGCCGGACCGTTGCTGCCCGTCGCATATTGAATGGCGGTCTTGCCGGTCAGGAATACCGCGTTGCCGGTCGCGTTGATGCAGGTCAGCGTCGCGGTGCCGTTGCCGCTCTGGAACAGGTCGCCGATGCGCCCGCCCCAGCCCGAAGGCGCGCCTTCGACCTGCGACGACTGCCAATAGCTTTGCTGGTCGTTGTGCGAGAACAGCTTGGGCGGCAGCGCGACGCTCTTCGCCGTGTACTGCGCCTTGGTCGTCGGACGGACGAGCGTGCCGACATTAAGAAGTGGCGCCATCGTGCCGGCGTCGAACAGAGGAAGAAGCGGCGCCAGGCCGGGCGCGAGCGCATATTGCCTGCCGCCGGCGAGCGCGGTCGTCGGTTTCAAGAGCGTCGCGGCAAGATCGCTCTGCGCGAGCGCGATCGTCGAACGCAGCCGCGCATAGGCGTCGTAGCTCGCCTGGTCGTAGGGCGGCAGCGTGTTGGAGTGATCGTTGCCGCCGTTGAGGAACACGCAGACCAGCGCCTTGTAATCGGTGCCGACGGCGGCCGCGGCCTCGCCGATCGCGGCAAGGTTGACGGCGAACGGCGCCGCCCCTCCCGCAAGCCCGAGCGCGGCCGAACGCTTCAGGAAAGCGCGGCGCGATGCGTCGGCTGTGAACATCTTCGCTTCCCCTTATTTCTGTACGAGATAGTCGGCGGTCGCCATCGTCAGCAGGATCGCCGTCGTGACGCGGTTGATCGGTCCGTTCGCTCCCGTCGCCGATATGCTGTCGATCGCCGACTTGATCGTCGCGATCGTTGCCG
>JACDGO010000156.1 GCA_013821585.1 Sphingomonadaceae bacterium | reverse complement strand
CCCCCAACCCCTCCAGCAAGTGCTGGAGGAGAGTTTTCAGGAGGCCGATACCGCGCCAGCCGTCCCGTGCTCGGCAGAAACCCCCGATACGGATCCTCGGCGTAAACGCGATTCTCGACCGCCCAGCCGGTCAGCGTCGCCTGATCCTGCGTGAACGGCAGCGGTTCGCCGGCGGCGACGCGGATCATCAGCTCGACGAGGTCGAGTCCCGTGATCATTTCGGTCACGGGATGCTCGACCTGGAGCCGGGTGTTCATTTCGAGAAAGTAGAAGCTGCGATCGCTGCCTACGATCAGCTCGACCGTGCCCGCGCTGTAATAGCCGACCGCACGTGCCAGCGCGACGCATTGCTCGCCCATCGCGCGGCGCATCTTGGGCGTGACGAAGGGGGAGGGGGCTTCCTCGATCACCTTCTGGTGCCGCCGCTGGATCGAGCATTCGCGCTCGCCCAAATAAACGATGCTGCCCTGCTGGTCGCCGATCACCTGAATTTCGATGTGGCGCGGGCTTTCGATGAACTTCTCGATGAAGACGCGATCGTCGCCGAAGCTCGCGAACCCCTCGCGCTTGGTCGCTTCGAAACCCTCGCGGACATCGGCTTCGGAATACGCCAGCCGCATCCCCTTGCCGCCGCCGCCGGCGGACGCCTTCATCATCACCGGATAGCCGATCTCTCCGGCGATCTTGACTGCGTGATCCGTGCTGTCGATCTCGCCGACGAAGCCGGGGACGACCGAGACGCCCGCTTCCCTCGCGAGCTTTTTCGATTCGATCTTGTCGCCCATCGCGGCAATGGCGTTCGGCGGCGGGCCGATGAAGACGATGCCGTTGTCTGCGCATGCCTGCGCGAAGCTCGTGCGCTCCGACAGGAAGCCATAGCCCGGATGCACAGCCTCCGCCCCCGTCGCCTTGCACGCCGCGATAATCGCATCGGCGAGCAGATAGCTTTCGGACGCAGGCGGCGGGCCGAGGCGGACGGCCTCGTCGGCCATCAGAACGTGCGGGGAGCGCGCGTCGGCATCCGAATAGACCGCGACGGTGGCAATCCCCATCGCCTTGGCGGTGCGGATCACCCGGCACGCGATCTCGCCGCGATTGGCGATCAGGATTTTGGTAAACATCAGTGGGGCATTGTCCTCTTGTTCAAATATTCGGACAGCGCACCACTCGCACGGACCACGATGCCTATCAGACCGGCCCCGATCAGCAGCAGAGTCACAGGCGTCATCATCATGACGAGGAAACCATCTCCCGGCGCGTCTGAATGCTCGACCCAAACTGGAGCTACCGCGATCAACAACATCGCCAAGCCGGCTCCCAACAGCCACCCTCGACGCAACAACATGTAGCCCGTGAGCACGTAAACGATCACGAGACCCGAGAGGGTGATAACCAAGGCCGCGTCGCTGCTCACGCCGCCTTCGCGGCCGGTGCGCCGCGCAGCAGGCCTTCGGTGCTCAAATCTTCGTCGAGGTCGGGCCAGTGGATGCCGTATCCACCTCCGGCCTTTTCCCAATGTCCACGCTGGTCTGGCGTCGCGTTCAGCAACCGGGGATACCAGGCCAGCGGCGCCGAAATCGTGCGGCCGTCCATCAGGTCGACAATCAGGCTATGCGCGTCACAGCGCACGTCGAGCACGCGCTTGTCGGTCACCCCAGTCAAAATACCCATGCCACGCCTCCATAAACGCTTCGTGGTGCTCCTCGACCAACGCGACGATGCCACCGATTTCGAGCGCGCGAAACCCGCGGCTGTTGGCAACCTCAAGCGTGTCGAGCCAAATCTTGATCGTCGCGCTGCCGCGATCGACATGGACGTGATGCGGCTCGTTCGGCTCGTGGCTATAGAAATAGAAGCGAAACGCGCCGATCCGAAGCAACGTCGGCATTTATTCCGCCGTTACCCGCATCGGCTCCTCGGCCTCCATCGCCCGCAACCCCAGCTTCGCGAACAGCGCCTGATCCGCTCCGCCACCCGCATTCTCTGTTGTCAGCAGTTTATCTCCTGTGAAGATCGAGTTCGCGCCCGCCATAAAGCACAAGGCCTGCGTCGCCTCGCTCATGCTCTCGCGCCCCGCCGACAGCCGCACCATGCTTAGCGGCATCGTGATCCGCGCGACCGCGACCGTGCGGACGAACTCGATGTCGTCGATCCTGGCCAGTGGCGTGTCGGCGAGCATGTCGCCGAGCACGGTGCCGCGGATTGGGACGAGCGCATTGACCGGCACGCTTTCGGGATGGCGCGGCAGCGTGACGAGTGAATGGACGAAGCCGACGCGATCCGCGCGCGTCTCGCCCATCCCGACGATCCCGCCGCAGCACACCGCGATCCCCGCGTCGCGGACTTCGCCCAGCGTATCGAGCCGCTCCTGAAACGTCCGCGTCGTGATCACGTTGCCGTAATTCTCGGGCGAGGTGTCGATATTGTGATTGTAGTAATCGAGCCCCGCCTCGCCGAGCCGCCGCGCCTGATCGCGCGACAACATGCCGAGCGTCATGCACGTCTCCAGCCCCAGCGCCTTCACTTCCGCCACCATGCCGCACAGCGCGTCCATGTCGCGGTCCTTGGGCTCGCGCCACGCCGCGCCCATGCAGAAACGCTGGCTGCCCGCAGCCTTCGCCTCGCGCGCAGAGGCGAGCACGGCCTCGACGTCCATCAGCTTTTCGGCCTTCAGGCCGGTGGCAGCGAAAGCGGACTGGCTGCAATAGCCGCAATCCTCTGGGCAGCCGCCGGTCTTGATCGAGAGCAGAGTGCACAACTGCACTTCGCCCGCCGCGTGGTGCGCGCGGTGGACGGTCGCGGCGCGGTAGACGAGTTCGTCGAAGGGGAGGTCGAAAAGGGCGGCGATTTCGGCGCGGGTCCAGTCGGTGCGCGCTTTCTCCGTCATCCTCGCGAAAGCGGGGATCCCGCTTCTTGTGGCTGATTCGAAAGCAGCTGGATCCCAGCTTTCGCGGGGATGACGGTCCAGGATTTCACTCATTCCGCCGCCTCCTGCATTCCCTCGGGCGGCATATTATGCCCGAGCAGCCGCAGCACGTCCGCCGCCGCATCGACGACGTTCGTCCCCGGCCCGTAAATCCCCACCACGCCCGCGTCGCGGAGGAACTGGTAATCCTGCGGCGGGATGACGCCGCCCGCGAAGACCTTGATGTCGGGCCGCCCGGCCTCGCGCAGCAGGCGGATCAGCTCGGGGATCAGCGTCTTGTGCCCCGCGGCGAGCGACGAGGCGCCGACCGCGTCCACGCCCTTTTCCAGCGCTAGCGCCGCCGTTTCCTCGGGCGTCTGGAACAGCGGCCCGCTGACGCACTCGAAGCCCATGTCGGTGAACGCGCTGGCGATGACGTTGGCGCCGCGATCGTGGCCGTCCTGGCCCATCTTGGCGACGAGGATGCGCGGCCGCCGCCCCAGCCGCCGCGACACCGCATCGACGCCGTCGACGACCAGCGCCCAGCGCGCGTCCTCGCCATAGGCCGGGCCATAGATGCCCTTCACCGGAACCGGCATCGTGCCGTAGCGCCCGAACGCCGCCTCCATCGCGTCCGAAATCTCGCCGAGCGTTGCGCGCGCCCGCGCCGCGTCGATGGCGAGCGCCAGCAGGTTCGCGTTGCCCTTCGCGCCTTCGGTCAGCGCCGCGAGCGTTGCCTGCGCCCCCGCCTCGTCGCGCGTGTCGCGAACGTGCTTTAGCCGCGCGACCTGGCTTTCGCGCACCTTCACATTGTCAACGTCGAGGAAGTCGATCGGGTGCGCGTCGGCGGGCTGGTATTTGTTGACGCCGACGATCACATCCTCGCCCCTGTCGACGCGTGCCTGCCGCGCGGCGGCGGCTTCCTCGATCATCGCCTTGGGCCAGCCTGCGGCGACCGCGTGGACCATGCCGCCCTCGGCTTCGGCGCGTTCGATCAGCGCCCACGCTTTGTCGGCGAGCTCGGCGGTCAGCGCCTCGACATAATAGCTGCCGCCGAGCGGATCGACGACGCGGGTGATGCCGGTCTCTTCCTGCAGCACGAGCTGGGTGTTGCGCGCGATCCGCGCGGAGAAATCGGTCGGGAGCGCGACCGCCTCGTCGAGCGCGTTGGTGTGGAGCGATTGCGTGCCGCCGAGCGCCGCCGCCATCGCCTCGATCGTCGTGCGGATGACGTTGTTGTAGGGGTCGGCCTCCTGCAGGCTCACGCCCGACGTCTGGCAATGCGTGCGCAGCATCTTCGAGCGATCCTGCTTCGCGCCCAGCTTCGTCATCGCCCGGTGCCACAGGAGCCGCGCCGCGCGCAGCTTCGCGACTTCCATGAAGAAGTTCATGCCGATGTTGAAAAAGAAGCTCAGCCGCCCCGCGAACGCGTCGATGTCGAGGCCCGACTCCTTGGCCGCGCGGACATAGGCGATGCCGTCGGCGAGCGTGAAGGCGAGTTCCTGGACGATCGTCGCGCCGGCTTCCTGAATATGATAGCCGCTGATCGATATACTGTTGAATTTCGGCATGTTGGCCGACGTATAGCCGATGATGTCCGAAACGATCCGCATTGAGGGCT
Organism: Sphingomonadaceae bacterium; assembly: GCA_013821585.1. Classification (GTDB taxonomy): domain Bacteria; phylum Pseudomonadota; class Alphaproteobacteria; order Sphingomonadales; family Sphingomonadaceae; genus Sphingomonas_O. Next base: position 1,125 of record JACDGO010000156.1, on the reverse strand, counting down.
CGGGCGGGTAGATGTACGTGTTTCGGACCATGAACTCCTTCAGAATGTCGTTCTGAATCGTTCCGTCCAGCGCGCTCTGAGGGACGCCCTGCTCCTCGCCCGCGACGATGAAGAAGGCGAGAATCGGGATCACCGCGCCGTTCATCGTCATGCTGACCGACATCTTGTCGAGCGGGATGCCGTCGAACAGGATTTTCATGTCCTCGACGCTGTCGATCGCGACGCCGGCCTTCCCCACATCGCCGACGACGCGCGGATGGTCGCTGTCGTAGCCGCGGTGCGTCGCGAGATCGAACGCGACCGAAAGCCCCTTCTGCCCGCCTGCGAGGTTGCGCCTGTAAAAGGCGTTCGATTCCTCGGCGGTCGAGAAGCCCGCATATTGCCGGATCGTCCACGGTCGCCCGGCATACATCGACGCGCGCACACCGCGCGTGTACGGCGCGAAGCCAGGCAGGCCGGGATCGGGTGCGTCTTCAGCCGTGTATAGCGGCTTGACGTCGATCCCTTCGGGCGTGCGCCAAGTCAGGTCGCGATCCTTGACCTCCTTCGCCGCGAGCGCGGTCCAGTCGGCGGGGGTGGGTTCGTCAGCCATGCGCGACCTTTAGCGCGCTCACTTCCCCGCGAACACCGGCTTGCGCTTCTCGACGAATGATGCACCGCCCTCAGCCGCGTCCGCGCTGTTGCCCGCGGTGCGCTGGTTCTCCGCCTCGCGCTGCAGCGCCGCCGCGTAATCGCTTTGGAGCGCCTCGGCCAAGCCCTGCCGCATCAATCCGAGCGCCAACGTCGGTCCCGCCGCCAGCCGCGCCGCGAGCACGCGCGCTTCGTCCATCAGCGCACCGTCGGCGACGCATTTGTAGATCAGCCCCCATTCGGCCGCCTTCGGTCCATGAATGCGCTCGCCGAGCAGCATCATCTCGGTCGCGCGCGCTTTTCCCACCAGCCGCGTCAGCATCCACGACGCGCCGCCGTCTGGCACCAGCCCGATGTTGACGAACGCCTGCATGAAATAGGCGGTCTCGCCCGCGAAGCAGAAGTCCGCCGCGAGCGCGAGGCTGCACCCGATTCCCGCCGCCGGCCCCGCGACCGCGCTGACGACGGGGACGCCAAGCCGCGACAGCTTGAGCA
>JACDGO010000155.1 GCA_013821585.1 Sphingomonadaceae bacterium | reverse complement strand
GATCGGCCTTGCGTTGCAGTCGCAGGCATTTCTTGTCCTTCGCCATGACCTCGCCCGGCATGGCCTGGCAAGCGGTCCAGCTCTTTTGCTCGCCTGCCGACATCCTGTTCGGGTCGTAGCCAATGGTGCTGCTCCCTTCGCCCGATTGCGCGCCGGCCAGCATGCCTCCGCCGCCCATCTGCGCGATAGCCGGCCCGCCTAGAGAGATAGCCGCCACGGCAGCCAAGATACGGACTCTCGTCGTCACTATATTTCTCCTTTGACCCGCCCGAACATATCCGGAGGGATGGGAAGCATTGGAGTGACGATTCGACGAACAATGCCGACCCTTCGACGAAGGACATTAGGCGACTGCGGTACGTTGAACGGGCATTCGTCCCCGCTGCGCCACGCCTCATCGCACGCCATGCCGCCGCCCGCGCGGGTTAGTTTGACATTAACGCTTTCCCTTCACACACCTCGCACCGGCGGCCGCAGGGCCGGGCGGGTTGCGAAAACGGGGCGGGCTGGCTTGTATCAGCGCAGCGAAGCAATGTTCGGAGGCTCCGGCGGCGCGGGCATGCTGTCGCTCGACCGCGCGATTCCGGCTTTCACACCCAGTTTCGGCCGCGCCGACATCGGCTCGCCACGGCGCTTCGACCATCTCGACCTTGTTCCCGATCTCGGCGCGCAGATCGGCTCGCGCATTTGGTGGCGCGGCCTTGCCACCTGCGCCGGCTTGTGCGCGCTTACCTATACGCTCTCGCCCGGCTGGCGGACGATCCCCGGCGCGACGCCCGCGCCGATGGCGGTCGCCGCCTGGGAGGAAAACCGCGCGCAATCGATCGCGCCGCTCGCTTTCGGCGGCGACAGCGGAAGGCGCATGGGCGCGACCGATGCGGTGCAGCCGCTTGCCGGCACGCCCGAACGGCCGATGATCGAACTCTCCGCGACGATAGGGCAGGGCGACGGCCTCGCCCGCGCGCTCGAACGCGCGGGTGTGGGTTCGAGCGAAGCGTCGCGCGTCGCCAACCTCACGTCCGACGTCGTCGATGTCGGCGACATCGCGCCAGGCACCGCGCTCGCGCTGACGCTCGGCCGCCGCCCCGACAAGAATGTCGCGCGTCCGCTCGACGCGCTCGGCTTCCGCGCGCGCTTCGACATGCGTGTCCAGTTCGCGCGCGAGAATGGCGCGGTCGTCATGCACCGCCTGCCGATCGCGGTCGATCATACGCCGCTGCGCGTATCGGGTCGCGTCGGCGACGGCGTGTTCGTCTCGGCGACCGCGGCGGGCGCGCCCGCCAAGACGGTCGAGGCCTATATCCGCGCGCTCGCGCCGAAGGTGTCGATGGGCAATCTCGACGCCGACGCGCGCTTCGACCTTGTCGTCGAGCGCGATCGCGCGGCGACCGGCGACGTGCGCTTTGGCAATCTCCTCTACGTCGGCTTGAGCGAAGGCGCGCGCGCCACGCGGATGATCCAGTGGACGATCGGCGGCCGCACTGAATGGTATGACGCGGCGGGCGTCGGCCAGCGGCGTTCGGGCTTCGCGGTGCCCGTCGACGGGCACAAGACGTCGAGCTTCGGCATGCGTTTCCACCCGCTGCTCGGCTATACGCGCATGCACCAGGGCGTCGATTACGGCGCGGTTTACGGTTCGCCGATTCACGCCGCGACCGACGGCATCGTCGCCTTCGCCGGCTGGCATGGCGGCCACGGCAACATGGTCAAGCTTCAGCACGCCGGCGGCCTCGGCACGGGCTATGCGCACATGAGCCGCATCGCCGTCGCGCCCGGCGCGCGCGTCGCGCAGGGGCAGGTGATCGGCTATGTCGGCTCGACCGGCCTTTCGACCGGCCCGCATCTCCACTTCGAGGTTTATCGCAACGGCGTCCCGGTCAATCCCGGCACAGTTAATTTCGCCGCGACCTCGCTCTTGAGCGGCGGCGAACTCCAGGCGTTCCGCGGCAAGCTCGCGCGCCTCACCTCGATTTCAGGACGCTGATTCCGCGCCTTTGAATCCTTGCGCGACGACGTACCATTCGGACGACCCCTTGCGGCTCGCGGGCGGCTTGGCGTGTTTGACGCTCGCGAAATTGCGCTTGAGCGTGGTGACGAGCGTGCTGTCGGCGCCGCCGGCGAGCGACTTGGCGACGAACGCGCCGCCGGGCTCGAGCACGTCGCAGGCGAAGGCGACCGCCGCCTCGACCAGCGCCATCGTCCGCAGATGGTCGGTCTGCGGATGGCCGACGGTATTCGCCGCCATGTCCGACAGCACGAGGTCGGCCGAACCGCCGAGCGCGTCGTTCAGCCATTCCGGCGCGGCGTCGGCCATGAAATCGAGCTGGACGATCTCGACGCCCTCGATCGGGTCGACCGGCAGCAGGTCGATGCCGATGATGCGCGCCTTGGGAGCGGTCTTCCTCACTACTTGAGCCCATCCGCCCGGCGCGATGCCGAGATCGAGCACCGTGCGCGCGCCCTTCAAAAACCCGAAGCGCGCGTCGAGCTCGATCAGCTTGTATGCGGCGCGGCTGCGATAGCCTTCGGCCTTGGCGCGCTTGACGTAAGGGTCGTTCAACTGCCGCTCGAGCCAGCGCGTCGACTGCGGCGAGCGCCCACGCGATGTCTTGACGCGCGTCCGCCCGCCGGATCCGCCCCTGCTCACGAACGGAGCCTCATCGCGCACCTGACGCGATCAATGCGCGCAAAATCCCCTCGCGGATGCCGCGATCGGCGACGCCAACGCGCGGCGCGGGCCAGATGTCGAGGATAGCCTCCAGGATGGCGCAGCCCGCGACGACCAAATCCGCGCGCTCGTCACCGATGCAGGGAAGTTCGGCGCGCTCGGCGACCGAACGCTGCGCGAGGTCGGCGCTGATCGCCCGCATCGATTCCGTCGGCACTTTCAGCCCATCGACCAGGCGCCGGTCATAGGCGTCGAGGCCGAGATGAACGCTGCCGAGTGTCGTCACCGTTCCGCTCGTGCCGAGCAGCCGCAGCGGCGCTTCGCCCGCGAACATTCTGTGATCGATGAAGTCGGCCATGCTCTCCGCGGCCCGCGCGCGCATCCGCGCATAGGCGGCGAGGCGCTCGTCGCGGTCGGGCGACCCGTGGGGTTCGGCCTCGGCCAGCGAGACGACACCCCACGGCACGCTCAGCCATTCGGCGACAATCGGCGCGCCGTCGCCCGGTTCGAGCAGCACCAGCTCGGTCGATCCGCCGCCGATGTCGAAGATCAGCGCGGGTCCGTCGCCCTCCTCGAGCAGCGCATGGCAACCCGCGACCGCCAGCCGCGCCTCCTCACCGGGGGCAATCACGTCGAGCGCGATGCCCGTCTCGCGATAGACGCGCTCGACGAACGCGCCGCCGTTGGACGCTTGGCGGCACGCTTCGGTCGCCACCGATCGCGACAAATGGACGCCCCTACGGCTGAGTTTGTCCGCGCATACCGTCAGCGCCTCGATCGCGCGCTCGATCGCCTCGTCGCTGAGCTTGCCCGACGCCGCCAGCCCTTCGCCGAGGCGGACGATGCGCGAGAACGCATCGACCACAGTGAAGCCGCTGTCGGATGGCCGCGCAATCAGCAAGCGGCAATTATTGGTGCCAAGGTCCAGCGCCGCATAGAGCCGCCGCGGATTGCGCGTGCGCGGCGCGGGTTGATGCAGGTCCGCCATCGCCAGGCATTTCATGCTCGCCGCGCGGGAGATACCTGCGCGGAACTTGACGCGAGGATAGCCGCGCGGCGGGGTGGCGGCAACCCGCCCGCCGCGTTGACTTGAAGCTACCCCTTGCCTATTTCGCGCCTCCGCTGCTGCCCCGTCGTCTAACGGTAAGACACCGGACTCTGAATCCGTTTATCGAGGTTCGAATCCTCGCGGGGCATCCAGCTACTCGTTCGCGGCTTCGCCAACGGTTATTGGCTTCCGCCGTCGTTCGCAATATGTTCTCATGCGCGCGATGTGATTCGAGCGTGAACATCTGATCCTCAAAGCCCTCGCGGCGCTCGATGAAGCGGTGGCGCAGAGCCGGGCCAAACCTGTTCGCCGCACGATGGCGCTACGGTTCGCGCTGGCGTTTCTCTACGCGGCGGGACGCGGTGAGCGCTGGATGTTCGACGAGTTCTGGCAGTGCATAGGCGACCCGATGACCAGGGCGCACAGCGACGCCATCGGCGACGTGGTTCGGGGAACCACCGCTCAGTCTTGCCTGAATGGCATCGCGCGCAGCGTCGGCATCGAACTAACGGCTGAGGTCGATGAATTGGTGGCCGATGCGTGTGCGCCGAAAGCGGAGCGAGATCGCCGACGCGGGGCGCGAGACGCGATCGAACAAGCTAGGGCCACGCTCATCGAACGGGCGCGCGAGAACGCGCGGCTCTATCCGTTGCCGGGCTTCGCGAACGAACAGCACCTCACCCTGACGGCGTCTGAGAAGCTGCCGAACATTGACTGGCAATCTCGTGCGCCATTGGCTTCGATAGGCGCGACCGATACACCGCCACCAGCGGCGACAGGCCGCTTGGGAGAGATATGATGGTTCGTTCAATGATCAAAATTGCACTGGCGACGACGGCGGTTTGTTTCGCGGGCGTCGCGGTGGCGCAGATGTCGAACGGCTCGATGTCGAGCACGACCACCGCAACCTCAACGCGAGCCGTCAGTCATACGACGTCGCCAGCGCGGCCGATGGTTCATCGCCCGGTGCGCCGCGTCGTCCGTCATAAGCGCGCGCACAAGGCCGTCGTCCGGCAGATGAGCACCACGACCGCCACGACGAAGACCGAGGCGCACGACCATTGATCTAAAGGCTGGAGACGCCGGTCGCGCAGGGAGAGAGCGCGACCGGCTCACGCGTCAACGATGTCAGACCGGTCTCGCTCCCCGCGTTCCGCACTTGGCAAACCTGCCGTTGGCCGCCTTGCAGCGGACCGGCTTTGCGGGTTTGGCGCACTTGGTGAACTTACCGTGCGCGTCGCGGCACGGGGCCGCGAGCGCGGGCGTGACGGCGAGCGACAGCGCTGCGGCGGCGAGGGCTAGGCGGAGCATCGGCGATCCTTTCGAGTCGGAAGGGGCAGGATGCGATCAGCGCCCTATCGGTGCAAGGCCATCAGTCCCGCGATAAGACCATGCACGAACGCGCCCGCGATCAACCACAGCACGATGAAGCTTGCCGCGTCGAGAGGTTCGCGCTTCCGCATCGCTTCGACTTGGCGACGAGTCGTCGTGTAGGACAGCGGCATGGTGCCGGATTGGGAACTGTGGGCCTGCGCCGCGCACGTCGAGCGTCAGCATGGCCAGCAAGCCGCCCTTTTTGTTGCGGAGCGCATCGGCGCGCTGGCGTTGGCAGGCGACATCGATGGCGTTGAAGTGTGGGAAGCTATCGCATTGCGACTGGTTCAGATGCGCAATACTTCGAGTCAGCCGCGCCAATCGCGCATTGCATCCTCGTAGGCGCTGGCCGCTTTGTCGCGCGTGGAGATGAGACGTTCGATCTGGGCGCGCTCCTTGGCCTCCATCTTCCGCCGCTCATCGCGTAGTGCTCGCTCGCGAGCATCGAACTCCGCCCGCGAATGCACCTGGCGCTCCTCGGCAGCTGATAGCGCGGCCTCCGACTTGTCGAGCCGGTTTCGGCGGGGCGGTGGCTCGGTCTTGCGTTTCGCTTCCTCCGGCTGCGCATTCGCCTTGGG
>JACDGO010000154.1 GCA_013821585.1 Sphingomonadaceae bacterium | reverse complement strand
GCAGGAATTCCGGCGCAGCGACGCGCGCTCGGCGAGCCCGACGAGCCAGGGCGTGACGTTGCGCGGGCTTGGCGGCAACGCGGCGAGCCGCGCGCTGGTTCTGCTCGACGGCGTGCCGCAAGGCGATCCGTTCGCGGGCTATCTCAACTGGCCGATCTATCTGCCCGAGCGCATCGGCCGCGTGCGCGTGACGCGCGGCGGCGGCAGCGGCGTCGAGGGATCGGGCGCGCTTTCCGGCACGATCGAATTCGAAAGCGTCGGTGTGCGCGACGCACCCGGGTTCGGGGGCGCGGCGGCGGTGGGGAGCCGCGACGCTTATGAAGCGCGCGTGCTGGCTTCCGCACGTCCCGGCGGCGGTTTCGCGTTGATCTCGGGCGGATATGCGCGGGGCGACGGGTTCGTCCCGACCGTGCCCGAACAGCAGGGGCCGGCGGATCGCGGCGCGCGCTATGCGCAGGGGAGCCTCGCGCTGCGCGCGGTCGTGCCCGCGGGAAGCGGTGAATTGCAGGCGGCGATGGTGCTCTTCGACGATGAGAGGACACGCGGCACCGACTTTAGCGCTAATTCTACAACCGGCGGCGACGCGAGCCTGCGCTATGTCGCGGCCCGCTTCACCGCGCTCGGTTACGTTCAGCTACGCAAGTTCGCCAGCCAGTTCGCCAGCGTCGACATAGCGCGCAGTGCCGCGACGCAGACACTCGATCAATACAACACGCCCGCGACCGGAATCGGGGCGCGTTTCGAGGCGCGGCCCGCCGTGCCGGGGATCGAGCTTCGCCTGGGCGGCGAATGGCGCCGCGCGAGCGGCGTTTCGAACGAGAAATTCTCCTATGTCGCTGGCGCGCCGACGCGCATCCGCCAAGCAGGCGGGAGCAGCGACATCTTCGGCGGTTTCGTCGAGGCGACGCGCGCGATGGGCGCGCTGACGCTGACCGGCGGCGGGCGAGTCGACCGTTGGCGGCTGACGGGCGGCCACCTCGAGGAGCGGCGCATTACCGGCGCGCCGCTGACGAGCACGGTCTTTCCGGATCGCGGCGGCTGGGAGGCGACGGGCCGGATCGGCGCGGCCTGGACGGCTGCGCCGGGCTTCGACTTGCATGCGGCGGACTATGTCGGCTGGCGGCTGCCGACGCTCAACGAACTCTATCGCCCTTTTCGTGTCGGTAACGAAACGACGAGCGCGAACGCCGCGCTCAAGCCCGAGGGCTCGCGCGGGATCGAGGCGGGCGCGGCGTGGCGGCCGGCGCGCGGCGTGCGCATCGCCGCTACCGCCTTCGCCAACCGACTGAGCCATGCGATCGTCAACGTCACGCTGTCGAGCACGCCCACTGCGGTGCTGCGCGAGCGACGCAACCTCGATGCGCTCGACGCGAAGGGGATCGAGGTCGACGCGAGCCTGCGACGCGGCGACTGGCGCGGCGTGCTGTCATGGACGCTGACCGATGCGCGGGTGCGCGCGTCGGGCGAAGCGGCGCAACTCGACGGGCTGTGCCCCGCCGAGGTGCCGCGCGAGTCGGCGTCGGCGACGCTCGGCTGGCGCGGGCTGTCGCTGACCGCGCGCTACACGGGCGCGCAGTTCGACGACGATCAGAACACGCGGCTGCTCGGCGACGCGCTGACCTTCGACGCGGTCGCCCGGCTGCCGCTTGGCCGGGGTGTGACGCTTGCGCTCCGCGGCGAAAACATCGGCAATGCGCGAGTTGAGGCGGCGCGGTCGGCGACGGGCGTCGTCGAGCGCGCATCGCCGCGCACTCTTTGGGTGGAACTGCGCTCTGGTCGCTGACGTTCAAAGCGCCGCAACTTGGATGGGACTCGATGAGCATTTTCGGCACAATGAACGAGGCCATCTTCGGCGATGCCGACGCCGCGCCGGTCGCGCCCGCGCGGAAATCCACGACGCCCGAGGAAATCGATCAGCGCCTGGCCGCGATCGCCGCCGAAAAGGGCGCGTCGTCGAATTACAAGACTTCGATCGTCAATCTGATGGAGCTATTCGGCCTCGATTCGAGTCTCACCAGCCGCGCCGAACTCGCGAAGGAGCTCGGCTATGCGGGCGACACCAACGACTCCGCGACGATGAACATCTGGCTGCGCGAGCAGGTCATGAAGAGCCTCGCCAGCCGGAGCGCATGATCGTTGCGCTTGCGATTCGGGCGGCCCGGTGCTTTGGTGGCGCCGGACCGTTTAGGCCTGACCTTCCATAAGGGTTGCAGGCGAGCCCCACGGCCCTCGTTCAACGTAGACGAACCAGCGCGCCTCCGGCGCGCCACCAAGGGGACGATCATGAGGAACATGGGACTGGCCGCGGCAATGCTGCTCGCGGCGACGAGCTTCGCCACTCCGGCGGCCGCGCAGCGATCGGCCGCGCGCTACGGCAACTATACCGACGTGTCGGCGATTCACGTGCTGCCGGGACAGTGGGAGAACTATCTCGACTTCGTGAAGACCAGCTGGGTCAAGCAGCAGGAATGGGCGAAGCACAAAGGCTATATCGTCGGCTACAGCGTCGTCGCGGCGACCTATCCGCGCGAAGGCGAGCCGAACCTTCTGCTCATCACCGAGTACAAGGACATTCCGTCGCAGGCCGAGGCGGAGCGGCGGCAGAACGAATATGTCTCGATGATGAAGATGGACGAGCACCAGATGGACTCCGCGGCCGTCACGCGCGCGCCGATGCGGACGCTCGGCAGCCAGGAGCAATATCAGGAAATCCTCCTGAAATAGGCAGGAGCCCGCAGGGAGCGGTCCGTTAAAAGCCGCTCCCGCGTTGTTCGGGCAGATCGTCGGGATCGTCCTCGATCTCGTCCTCGTCGACGTCGCCGCCCATGTCGGGATCGAGGTCGGTGATCAGCTCGCCGTCGTTCGGGCCGCCGCCTTCGACCTCGGCGATCTCGGCGCGCTGCGTCTCGTCATAGCCTTCGAGGTCGGGCTCGTCCTCGGCGTGGTTGTGGTTGCCGCCCGACGCGCGGGCGGGGTCGATATAGGGCGCGCTGACGTCGCGGTCGGGCATGGGCGGCTCCTCGGAAGTGGTGCCCGGTCAACCGTTCACGCGCCACGCCGGTTCCCTTGCGACGCCGCGGCGGCACGCCTAGGTTGCGGCGATGCTCGATACGCCCGCTCCCGCCGTTCCGCCGCTCTCGCTGCGCGATCAGTCGTCCGATCCCGAGGGCTTCGCGCGCGACTTCGGCGGGTCGTTCGAACGCTTCGGCTTCGCGATCGTCGCCGACCACGGCATCGACCCCGCGCTGATCGAGCGCGCTTGGGCGGCGACACGGGAATTCTTCGCCCAGCCGACTGAAAAGAAGCTCGAAGATCGCGCGGCGAAGGGCGGCGCGCGCGGCTATATCCCCTTCGGGATCGAGATCGCCAAGGACGCGACCGAAAACGACCTGAAGGAATTCTGGCACATCGGTCGCGATCTGCCGCCGGGCCATCCCTATACCGAGTCGATGCCGCCGAACGTGTGGCCCGATTACCCACCCGATTTCCGCGAGATTTTCACGAAACTCTATGCCGAGTTCGACCGCGTCGGCGCGAGACTATTGTCGGCGATCGCGCGTTATCTCGCCCTCTCGCCCGACTGGTTCGTGGAGCCAGTGCGCGACGGGAACAGCGTGCTGAGGCTGCTCCATTATCCGCCGGTTTCCGCCAACGCTCCGGGCATCCGCGCGGGTGCGCATGAGGACATCAACCTGATCACGCTCCTGCTCGGGGCGGAGGAAGCCGGGCTGCAACTGCTCGACCGCGACGGGAAATGGCTCGCGATCGATCCGCCGCCGGGCGCGCTGGTGGTCAACGTGGGCGACATGCTTCAGCGGCTGACCAACCATGTCCTGCCGTCGACCACCCACCGCGTCGTCAATCCGCCGCCGGAACGGCGTGGGCATTCGCGCTATTCGATGCCGTTCTTCCTTCATCTGGCGTCCGATTTCGAGATCGCGACGCTCCCCGGCAGCGTGAGCGCGGAGCGGCCGAACGAATATCCTGAAGCGATCACGGCGGACGACTATCTCCAGCAACGGTTGCGCGAGATCGGGTTGCTCTAGATAGCGCACCGCATGGCCCACGTATTGAAGATCGCCCTCGCCGGGCTTGGCACGGTGGGCGCGGGCGTGGTCAAGCTGCTCGACGCGAACCGCGATCTGATCACGCGGCGCGCGGGGCGAGCGATCGAGATCGTCGCGGTCTCGGCGCGCGACCGGGGCCGCGATCGCGGCGTCGACATTGGCCGCTTCGATTGGATCGATGATCCGCTGGCGCTCGCCGAGCGAGCTGACATCGACGCGATCGTGGAATTGATCGGTGGCGCCGACGGCGCGGCGCTCGCGCTGGCGCAATCGACCATCTCTGCGGGCAAGGCGTTCGTCACCGCGAACAAGGCGATGATCGCGCACCACGGTGTCGCGCTGGCCGAGGCCGCCGAGACGAAAGGCACCGCGCTCAAATATGAAGCGGCGGTCGCGGGCGGCATTCCGGTGATCAAGGGGCTGCGCGAGGGCGCGGCGGCGAACGCGCTCACGCAGGTCTACGGAATCCTCAACGGCACCTGCAATTATATATTGAGTGAGATGGAGGCGAAGGGCGCGGACTTCGCCGACGTCCTCGCCGAAGCGCAAGCGGCCGGTTTCGCCGAGGCCGATCCGTCGTTCGACATCGACGGGGTCGACGCCGCGCACAAGTTGTCGATCCTCGCAAGCCTCGCCTTCGGCACCGCGCTCGATTTCGGAGCGGTTCGGGTGACGGGCATCGGTCACGTCCTCGGCGACGACATCGCGCAGGCGCGCGCGCTCGGCTATCGCGTGCGGCTCGTCGGACTGGCGGAAGCCGACGCGGACGGCCTATTCCAGCGCGTCCACCCGTGCCTGGTGCCCGAAGCGCACCCGCTCGCGCATGTCGCCGGCGCGATGAACGCGGTGGTGGCGGAGGGAAACTTCGTTGGGCGGCTTCTGTTCGAGGGGCGCGGCGCGGGCGAGGGGCCGACTGCATCCGCGGTCGTCGCCGACCTGATTGACATCGCGCGCGGTGAAGTCGGCCCGGCGTTCGCGATGCCCATCGCGAGCCTTTCGCATCCGAAACCCGCCGATCCCGGCGCGAGGGCCGAACGCACTTATTTGCGCTTCACCGTCGCCGATCGCGTGGGCGTTCTCGCCGAGATCACCGCGGCGATGCGCGACGGCGGCGTCTCGATCGAAAGCATGATCCAGAAGGGCGAGGCGCCCGATGGCGGCGTGCTGATCGCGATGACGACACACGAAGGCCAGGCGCGTGCGGTCGACGCGGCGCTCGAACGGTTGGACGGTTCGCCGAGTCTCGTCGGTAAGCCGATGCGGATGCCGATCCTGGACGTTTGATCGAAGCGCGCTCAAGGCGCGAGCGGGCGCACTCTGAGCTTGCCCGAGGCGGGGCGAACGCCGGCGTCGACGCCGACCATGCCGCAGTTGCCCAGGAACGCGCCTTCGCCGCATTTGACCGGCGGTGCGCTCGCCAGCCGGTTGCGCTCGGCGGAAACACCTTCGCCGCGCGGGTCGCCCGCGCCGTAGCCGATGAAGGGCACGCGCCAGCGATCGGCGCGACGATTGCCGCAGACGGTGATTTCGCTGCCGGACGGGTTGCGGTTGCAACGCGGCTCGACACGAGTGACTTGCCGGTATCGGTCCAGCGCCCGCATGTC
>JACDGO010000153.1 GCA_013821585.1 Sphingomonadaceae bacterium | reverse complement strand
CCACTACGCTGTCATACATCATGCGGGTGCCCCTAGCGCGGTCCATCGCTCGCGGATTGGACAAAACCGACCTTTGCGACGAAACGAGCGGCTACCAGATGCGCGGCCGCCCGGTGTCAATGTGGACGAAGCCGTCGGCGGGATAATAGCCGACGCCGCCGCCGCGCAGCGAGAGCGCGGCGCGGTGGACGCGGTCTAGCGGCACGCCGGGGACCGCCAAGTCCATCGCTTTTCCGAGCAGATGCTGGCTGCGCGAGGCGACGCCATCCGAATGCGCGTTGAGCGAAGCGTTGGTCGCGGGCGAGCGATAGCCCGAGATCAGGTCGATGTGCGTGCGCGGCGAGACGCCGAGCGTGTCGCGCAGCGCGCCAGCGAGCATCAGCAGCCCGTGATCGATCGGCTCGATCGCGCCGTTGCGCCAGTCGCGCAGCGCGTGGTTGAGCTCGTCGATGGCGCCGGGGAGGAACACGCCGCCGCGCGCGAACAGCACGTCGTGACGCTCGCCGTTGTGGACGTTACGCAGCGCGAGGCGGTGCTCCGCGCCCGCCGGCGCGAAAGTTCGCGCGGGCGCCAGCGCGCGGCTGGGCAGGACGGTCAGCGCCGCCAAAGCCGCGCCGCCGCCGAGCAGCGCCCGGCGATCGAGCATCGAGATCACATCGTTCTCCGTAAGCAACGAAACGGCCGGGCCGCGCGTTACCGACCAATCTAGGGTAGCGTATCGAGGATTCAAGATGAAGACGTCAATGATCGTAATGGCTTGGCTCGCGGCGGCCACGGCTCATCCCACGCCGCCGGCAATGCCCGCCGTCGATCGTTCGACGCTACACGTGCAGGTAATCCTCGACAAGCTCGGCTTCTCGCCCGGTGTGCTCGACGGCAAGGGCGGGCAGTCGCTCGTCGCGGCGCTCAAAGGTTTCCAGGAGGCGCGCGGGCTTCCCACGACCGGCAAGACCGATGCGGCGACGCTGAGGGCGCTCTATCCCTATCGCAACTGGCGGCCAACGGTGACGCTGACGCTCGACGCGGCGACGCTCGCGGGGCCGTTCACCAACCCGCTGCCGAGCGAGCCCGCCGAGCAGGCGAAGCTTCCCGCGCTCGGCTATCGCAACGTCATGGAATCGCTCGCCGAGCGCTTCCATACGACGACCGACACACTGATCGCGCTCAACAGTCCGGACACCAAGCTCGCGCCGGGCACGAAGATCGTCTTCCCGAACGCGCTGCCGACCTCACGCAGCTACGCCGCCGGCGACGCCACTTGGAAGGCGACGCTCAACGCGCTCAATGTCGATGCGGGCGCGCCCAAGGCCGACCATATCGTCGTCGACCAGTCCGAGGGCGTGCTCAAGGCCTATGACGCGGACGATCGGCTGATCGGCCAGTTCTCCGCGACAATGGGGTCCGAGCACGATCCGCTGCCGATCGGCACATGGAAAATCCTGGGGCTCTCGACCAATCCGAAGTTTCACTACAATCCCGCGCTGTTCTGGGACGCAAAGGCGGGCGACGAGAAAGCGACGCTGCCGCCGGGGCCGAACGGTCCGGTCGGCGTGGTGTGGATTGACATTTCCAAGCCGCATTACGGCATCCACGGCACGCCCGAGCCGTCGAAGATCGGGCGGACGGAAAGCCACGGCTGCATCCGCCTGACCAACTGGGATGCGGGGCGGCTCGCGTTGATGGTGAAGGCGGGCGTGCCCGCCATCTTCCAGCCGTGAACCGGCTCGGCTGGGGTATTTTGCTGGTGTTCCTGCTGATGATCGGCGGATTTATCGCACTGCAAACTCCAGGGGGCGCGGATTTCGTCGGGCGGGTCGAGGCGCCGGAAGCGTCGCAGGCTTCGCGTGCGCCCGTCCTGACCGGGCTGATCGTGCCGGTAAGCGGTGTGAGACCGGAGCAGCTGGTCGACAGCTGGCACGATCCGCGCGAAGCCGGCGCGCGCGTTCACGAGGCGCTTGACATCATGGCCGCCGGCGGAACGCCCGTGGTCGCGGCGATGGCGGGCACCGTCGAAAAGCTGTTCCAGAGCGCGCGTGGCGGGACGACGATCTACGTCCGCTCGAACGACAGCCTTTGGATCGCCTATTACGCGCATCTGACGGGCTACGTGCCGAGCCTGCACGAGGGGCAGCACGTCGGGCAGGGCGAGCAGATCGGCTTCGTCGGCGACACCGGCGACGCGGGCGCGGGCAATTTCCACCTCCACTTCGCGCTCCAGCGCATGCAGCCCAGCGAACGCTGGTGGCAGGGGACGCCGGTCAACCCCTATCCCTTGCTTGCCGGAAAAGCCGCCGCCCGCTAGACGCGCGCCTCGCTCTTTCCATCGTCAGGCGCTTACCCATGAAGATCAACGCGGTCGAGATTCGTCCCGGCAACATCCTGGACTATGAAGGCGGACTGTGGCGCGCGGTGAAGATCCAGCACACCCAGCCGGGCAAGGGCGGCGCGTACATGCAGGTCGAGCTCAAAAACCTGATCGACGGGCGCAAGAACAACATCCGCTTCCGCTCGGCAGAGACGGTCGAGAAGGTCCGGCTCGACACCAAGGATTTCCAGTTCCTGTTCGCCGACGGCGGCATGCTGACCTTCATGGACAAGGACAATTACGACCAGGTCGCGCTCGACAAGGGCATCTTGGGCGACGCATCCGCGTTCCTCCAAGACGGTATGGATGTCGTCATGGAACTCCATGACGATAAACCAATATCGGTGCAGCTTCCCGATACGATCGAGGCGCTGATCGTAGAGGCAGACGCGGTCGTGAAGGGGCAGACGGCGTCATCGAGCTACAAGCCCGCGCTGCTCGAGAACGGCGTGCGCGTGATGGTCCCGCCGCACATCGCCGCGGGGACGCGGATCGTCGTCGATGTTTACGAGCAGACCTATGTGAAGCGAGCCGAGTAGGCTCACGTGGTCTCCCATTCCGGCCTGATCACGATCATGGAACGCGCGGCGCGCAAGGCGGGGCCGCGCCTGCGTCGCGACTTCAACGAGGTTCAGCAGCTCCAGGTCAGCCGCAAGGGGCCGGCCGACTTCGTGACGATGGCCGACAAGCGCGCCGAGGAGACGCTTTACGAGGAGCTTTCGCGCGCGAGGCCCGGCTGGGGCTTCTTGATGGAGGAGCGCGGCGAAGTGCCGGGCGAGGCGGGAAAGCCGCGTTTCATCGTCGATCCGCTCGACGGAACCTCGAACTTTCTCCACGGCCTGCCGCATTTCGCGATCTCGATCGCGGTCGAGGAGACGGGTGTCGGCGGCAAGCCCGGCGAGATCACCGCGTCGCTCGTCTATCAGCCGCTGACCGACGAGAGCTTCTGGGCGGAGCGCGGACGCGGTGCGTGGCTCCAGGACAAGCGCCTGCGCGTGACCGCGCGGCGCGACCTGTCCGAATCGCTGATCGCGACCGGGATTCCGTGGCTCGGTCACGGCGACATGGCGACTTGGACGCGCGTGTTCGGCGCGGTCGCGCCGCAGGTGGCGGGCATCCGCCGCTTCGGATCGGCGGCGCTCGACCTCGCCTGGGTGGCGGCGGGGCGCTTCGACGGTTTCTGGGAAGCCGATCTTGCGCCATGGGACGTGGCGGCGGGCATTTTGCTGGTGCGCGAGGCGGGCGGCTATGTCACCGATTTCCGCGGCGGCGACCGGATGCTCGAACGCGCGGAGATCCTCGCCGCGACCGACGGGCTGCACTCGCGGCTGCACAAGCTGGTGGCGGGCGCGCTCAGATAGCGCGGCTGTCCCACGTTACTTGGTGGCGATGAACTTTTCGAACGCGGCCATCGCGGCGACCCAATATTCGACATTGTCGATGAACAGCGCGCGCGTCATCCCGCCCTGTTCCAGGTCGACGTCCATCTGGACGCGCGCGGCGCCGTTGTCGGTCACATAGGCCTGGCCCCAGCGCTTGGTCGCGTTCCATTCGTTCATCCGCGCGAGCGACGGCGTGCTGCCGGTATAGCTCGTCGAGAACTGGACGGTCTTGCACGCGAGATTTTTCGTGCAGCCGTAGAAATAGATCACGAAGTTCGATCCCGACGCGCCGCTCGAGATCATCGGATCGCCGGTGCTGTCCTTGCCGAGCACCGCCTTGTAGCCCGCGCCCTGCATCGCCGAAACGATGCCTTGCGGACTCGTCGCGGCGATCGACTGCGCGTGCGCCGCGCCGGTGAGCAAAAGCGCCGCGAAGCTCGCGACTATCAGCTTCCTGACCATCGAAATTCCCCCGTTAACCTGGCCCCGCCGCATGGATAATCGAAGCGGCGCGCGACGCCAAGGATTTTGCGTCGCGGCTCGCTTGCCCCTGCGCGGGGAGGGACGTAAAGCCCGCCGCAGCGCGGCAATTCTGCCGCCGCGCCTTGGGAGTCGCGCCGCAATGGCATCGGTCGCCGCCGGTTATCTGCCGATCCTGCTGTTCCTCGGCATCGCGCTGTTCATCTCGGGCGCGTTCGTCGCGCTGCCGATGATCGCGTCGCGCTTCACCGGCGCGCACAAGCCCGATGCGGCCAAGCTCAGCGAATATGAGTGCGGCTTCCCCGCCTTCGAGGACAGCCGCGCGCAATTCGACGTGCGCTTCTACCTCGTCGCGATCCTGTTCATCATCTTCGACCTCGAGGCGGCATTCCTTTATCCCTGGGCGGTGTCGCTGCGCGGGTCGGGCTGGACCGGCTGGCTGGCGATGATGGCGTTCCTCGTCGAGCTGATCCTCGGCTATGCCTATGCGTGGAAAAAGGGAGCGCTCGAATGGGAGTAGAGCTTCCCATGCCGCACGAGGCCGGCGCGCTTCCCGAACGCGCGTTCTTCAACGATCTGAACGGCGAACTGACCGACAAGGGCTTCCTCGTCGCCTCGACCGAGGATCTGTTCCAATGGGCGCGCACCGGCTCGCTGTGGTGGATGACCTTCGGTCTCGCGTGCTGCGCGGTCGAGATGATTCATGTGAACATGCCGCGCTATGACCTTGAAAGATTTGGCGCTGCACCGCGCGCGAGCCCGCGTCAGTCGGACGTGATGATCGTCGCGGGCACGCTGTGCAACAAGATGGCCCCGGCGTTGCGCAAGGTCTACGACCAGATGTCCGAGCCCAAATATGTGATCTCGATGGGCAGCTGCGCAAACGGCGGCGGCTATTATCACTACAGCTATTCGGTGGTGCGCGGATGCGACCGGATCGTGCCCGTCGACATTTACGTCCCCGGCTGTCCGCCGACCGCCGAGGCGCTGCTTTACGGGATCATGCAGCTGCAGCGGAAAATCCGCCGCTCGGGGACGATCGAGCGGTGAGCAGCCCCGCGCCAGTGATGGCCGCGAACGACGGCGTGATCGCTGCCGCTAGGAAGGCGTGCGGCGAGGCGATCGTCGACGCGGTCGAGCGGGTCGGCGAGGTCACGCTGACGGTTTCGCGCGACGGGCTGGTCGCGGCGATGACGGCGCTCCGCGACAAGCTTGGCTATCAGCAGCTGATGGAGATCGCCGGGGTCGACTATCCCCAGCGCGCCGAGCGGTTCGAGGTCGTCTATCACCTGCTTTCGCTGACGAAGAACCATCGCGTCCGCGTCAAGATCTCGACCGACGAGGTTGCGCCGGTGCCGAGCCTGACCGGGCTGTGGCCGGTCGCTGGCTGGCTCGAACGCGAGGTGTTCGACATGTACGGGGTGCTGTTCAGCGGCAATCCGGACCTGCGCCGCATCCTGACCGACTACGGATTCAAGGGGCATCCGCAGCGCAAGGACTTCCCGCTGACCGGCTATGTCGAGC
>JACDGO010000152.1 GCA_013821585.1 Sphingomonadaceae bacterium | reverse complement strand
AGCACCGCGTCGAGCAGCGCGGGGTCGTTGACGCGGGCGCGCAAGTCCTCAGGCGTGAGACCGGTCAGCGCGAGCAGCCGCTCGGCGCGCGGCTCGTCCTGGAGCGTCCACACCAGCGCGGAAAGCGCTACGGTGCGCGCGTCGTTTGTCTGATCGTCCGTCATCGCCTATCGCCCGCATGTCCGTTATCGAGGTTCGCGCGTGGCAAAGACCGTGCTCGTTGTCGAGGACAACGAACTCAACCTGCGGCTGTTCTGCGACCTGCTGCGCGCGCACGGCTATGCGGCGGAAGGCGTGCGCGACGGGCGTGAGGCGATGGACCGCGCGCGCGCGGTGCGGCCCGACCTGATCGTGATGGACATTCAGATGCCGCACGTCACCGGTTTGGAGTTGACGGAGGCGATCCGCGCCGACGCGGAACTCTCGGCCACGCCGATCATGGCGGTCACCGCTTACGCGGGAAAGGCCGACGAGGATCGCATCCGCGCCGCAGGGGCCGACGCCTATGTGTCGAAGCCGATCTCGCTAATGCGCTTCATGGAGACGGTCGAGGGGCTGGCGAAGGCTCGGGAGGGGGCATAGGTTCCCCCGTCATTCCAGCGAAAGCTGGAATCCATTCGTTCGCAAAGTCGGCATCTCGCACAACGGTGCATCCTGCCTTCGCGGGATGACTCTACGCGACGCTTGCGCGCCGCTCGGTCACTTGATCTTGGCTTCCTTGAACTCGACGTGCTTGCGCACGACGGGGTCGTATTTCTTGAAAGATAGCTTGTCGGTCGTCGTGCGCGGGTTCTTCTTCGTCACATAATAGAAGCCGGTGTCGGCCGAGCTGACGAGCTTGATCTTGACGGTGGCTGGCTTGGCCATGACCGGAAACTTTCGGTTTTGCGGGTGTGTGTGGAAGCGCGCGGCATTGGCGGGAGACCCGCGAAAAGTCAAGCCGTGGCGGCGTTAACACGACCTTCACCATGTCGGCGCATCTTCGCCGTCGATCGGTTCCGGAGAAGGGCGATGGGGCTTGAGAACGATGCGCGGCTGACAGTCAGGGCCGAGCTGTGCGACCGGATCGACCGCATCGCGCGCGAATTGCCGCACATCTCGCCCGGCAATCTCGCCTTCGCGGTCGACGACATCCGCCGTATCGCCTGCGATCATCAACTCGGCGCGCTTGCCGGCCTCGCGCGCGGACTCGAGAACGCGATCGCCGAGTCGGGCGGATCGACGCTCGTTCTCCCCTATCTCGAAGCGATGAGCGACGCGGTCGGCTGTGAAAGCCTCGACCCCGCCGTCGCGCAGAGCTTCCTTGCATCGGTGGGGCTGCGCATCCACGGATAGTCCGTGTCGCTGCTCGTCCCCGCGCTTGCCGCCGTCTTCCTTGGCGAGATCGGCGGGCCGCTTTCGAAGTTAAGCTGGCGCTGCCCCGCCATCCTTCTGATCGGCGCGGTGGTTTGCGTTGCGGGGATAGCGGGTTTCGGTTTGGCTGCGCGGCTGACTCCGTGGGCGCGGCTCCTGCTCGTCGGGCTCGCATTGCTCGCGGCCGGGTTCACCCAAGTCGTCGCGCGCGACGCTCAGCCTGCGCCGCCGTGGCTCGCGATTTGGCGCAGCCCCGCCCCGTTCACCGTCCTCGCGCTCGCCGCCTACGGCGGATCGGCGGTCGCCGCACCGCTCGGTGGATTGATCGGCGTCGCGGCGGCGACCTTGCTTGCTCCCATCGTCGCGCCGCACGCGTGTATCGTCCGCCGTATCGCGGGTGTGCTGCTCCTGTTCGCCGGGGCGGTCGCTGCGCTTGCCGGATTGCGTCTGCTCTGACGGAGACTTTCGCGTTCCCGCCGGTGGCCATCAGCGCGCCTGGTTCCTGTTCGAGACCGTGCAGGCGGGCTAGCGACCGCGCAATTCGATCAGCCAGATATCGGGCGGGGCGCCATAGCGAAGCGGCAGCACGCTCGTTCCGACGCCCGCCGTGACGAGGATAATGTGTCCCCGTTCCCGTCTGATCCCGCAGCGATAGCGCTCGCCGAAGCGTGATACGGTCGAGATCGCGCCGACAAAGGGTAGAACGATCTGCCCGCAGTGCGTGTGACCGGCGAGGAGCAGGCGAACGTCGGGATCAAGGTCGGGCGCGATATCGGGCGAATGAGTAAGGATCAGTGGCACGCCCGCCAACCCGCGCATCGCGGCCCGCGTCCGGCCCAATTGATCGTGTCTCGTGAATGCGTCGCCGACTCCGCCGATGACCAGCGGCCCACGAACCGCAGCCGTATTCTCCAACACAGTGATATTTGCGCGGGTGAGCGCGTCGGCGATCTCGTCCGGGGCTGTCCAGTGATCATGGTTGCCGAGGGTCGCAACGACGCCGAAGCGCGCTTTGAGCCGCGCGAGTGGCGCAGCCAGCGCAGCTGCCGACTCTTGGCCGGGCGCGCGCTCATGCCCGGCGACGAAGTCGCCCGCGATCAACACAAGATCGGGCGAAAGCGGATTGATTAGGTCGACGATATGCGCAAGCCGCGACGCGCCAGTGACGGCGTTGCCGAGATGAATGTCCGCCACCAGCACCACGCGCATGGCCGGAGCGCCGACGGGCCAGGCAGGCATCAGGATCGTTACCCGCCTAACCGCCGGATCTGCGATAGCGTTGCGATAGCCGACGCCGAGCGCCAGGAACCCGAGCATGACTAGAATCGCGAAAAAAATGAACAAGCGCTTCATGCGATCGCCTCCTAGCGTCGCGCGTTCCGCCTGACGATGCGCGCATTCGCCGATCTGCTCGACCGTCTGATCTACACGCGCAGCCGCAATGCGAAGCTCCGCCTGATCGGCGATTATCTGAAAGCCACGCCCGATCCCGACCGCGGTTGGGCGCTCGCGGCGCTGACAGGCGGACTCGATCTTCCCGCGGTCAAGCCGGCACTGATCCGCGCGCTGGGCGAGGAGCGCGTCGACCCTGTGCTGTTCCGCATGAGCCGCGACTATGTCGGCGACAGCGCCGAAACAGTGGCCTTGCTATGGCCCGAGCGTCCTGTTTCGGGCGGCATGGATTTGCGGCTGTCGGCGATCGTCGATCGGCTCGCCACGCTTTCCCGCTCCGACGCCCCCGCCGTCCTCGCCGACTATCTCGACCGCCTCGAAGCCGACGAGCGTTTCGCGCTGCTTAAGATCGCCACGGGGGCGTTGCGGGCGGGCGTGTCGGCGCGCCTCGCCAAGACCGCGCTCGCCCAAGCGTTCGGCATCGACGTCGAGGACGTCGAGGAGGTGTGGCACGGCATTGCCCCGCCGTATTTCGAACTGTTCGCCTGGGCCGAAGGACGCGAGCCTCAGCCGACCGCGCGCGACGTGCCGGTGTTCCGCCCGTTCATGCTCGCGCACCCTTTAGAAGACTTGCGGGTCGATCTTTCCGATTATGCGGCGGAATGGAAATGGGACGGCATCCGCGTTCAGATCGTCCATGTCGCGGGACAGACGCGGCTCTACAGCCGCACCGGCGACGATGTGACCGGGAGCTTCCCCGATGTCACCGCCGCCGTCACCGTCTCCGGCGTGTTCGATGGCGAGTTGCTCGTGAAGGGCGAGGCGCAAGGAGGAGAGGCGGCGAGCTTCAATGCGCTCCAGCAGCGCCTCGGGCGGAAAATCGTGTCCGCGAAGATGCTCGCCGACTTCCCTGCGTTCGTCCGCCTCTACGACATATTGTTCGACGGCGCGGAAGACCTCCGCGCGCTCCCGTGGACCGAGCGCCGCGCGCGCCTCGAAGCCGTCATGCCGCGCTTCGACGCCGCGCGCTTCGACCTGTCGGCCCTGATCGACGCGAAGGACTTCGACGCGCTCGAGGAAATTCGCTCCGGCGCGCGCGACGCGGCGATCGAGGGTGTCATGCTCAAGCGCCGCGACAGCGCCTATGTGACCGGCAGGCGCGTCGGGCTCTGGTATAAATGGAAACGCAACCCGCTCAACGCCGATTGCGTAATGATGTACGCGCAGCGCGGCAGCGGGAAACGCTCGTCCTACTATTCGGATTACACCTTCGGATGCTGGACCGAAGACGGCGAGCTGACGCCCGTCGGCAAGGCCTATTCGGGCTTCACCGACGCCGAGCTGAAGGAGCTCGACCGCTTCGTCCGCACGCACACACTCAATCGCTTCGGCCCGGTCCGCGAGGTCGAAAAGACGCTCGTGCTCGAAGTCGCGTTCGATTCGGTCCACGCGTCGAAGCGCCACAAATCAGGCGTCGCGATGCGCTTCCCGCGCATCAGCCGCATCCGAACCGACAAGCCCGCGGCCGAGGCCGACACGCTCGCGACGCTCCAGCGCATGATCACTTGAAGCGCCCGCCCGAACGGCTAGGCTGGCGCGTAACAGGGAGAGAAAAAATGAAGCTCAAGCGCCTGATCGCCGCCGCCGCGCTGTTCGCGGGATCCACCGCCACCAACGCCGAAACCTATGCGATCCAGGCGGGCCGTCTGATCGTTGATGCGTCGCAGCCCGCGCGTGGGCCGTCGACCGTGATCGTCGAGAACGGCCGCATCGCGCGCATCGAGCCCGGCGCGACGGCCCCGGCGGGGGCCGCCGTGATCGACATGACAACGAAGACGGTGATGCCCGGCCTGATCGACGTCCATGTCCATTTGACGCAGAATTCGGGCGAGCCCTGGTATCAGGCGCTGACCCCCAAATACTCGGAACCCTATGCGGCGGCGACGGGAATCAAGAATGCGCTGATCACCGCGCGCGCGGGCTTCACGACGCTGCGCGACCTCGGTGGGCCGACGCTCGCGAGTCTGGCTATGCGCGACGCGATCCGCGACGGCAGCTTTCCCGGCCCGCGCATCCTCGTCGCGGGAACGCCGCTCTCGATGATCGGCGGCCATGCCGACGTCACCGTCGGCCTGTCGCCCGAAATCGGCGCGGCGCTCAACGCGGCGAACCTCAACACCGGTGTCTGCACCGGCCCCGACGAATGCGCGAAAGCGGTGCACAGGCTCGCCGCGCAGGGCGTCGACGTCATCAAGTTCATGGCGACCGGCGGCGTGCTCGATCCCGGCGCGATGGGGCTCGAACAGCATTTCACCGACGCCGAGATGAGATCGATCTGCGACACCGCGCACCAGATGCACCTGAAATGCGCCGCCCATGCGCATGGCGCGAAGGGCATCATGGCGGCGGTGCGCGCGGGCGTGGATTCGATAGAGCACGGCACCTTCGCCGACGACGCCGACATCAAGGAGATGAAGGCGCGCGGCACCTATTTCTCGGCGACGCTGATGGCGTTCACCGGCCTCCAGATGTACATGGGCAAGGGGCTTTATACCGCCAATTCGGAGATCAAGGCGCGCCAGACGCTCGACCAATGGGGCAAGGCCTTGGGCCGCGCCTATCGCGCGGGCGTCAAGATCGCGCTCGGCACCGACGCCGCCGTTTATCCGCACGGCCGCAACGCCGAGGAAATCGGGCTGATGGTGTCGAAGGCGGGGATGACCCCGCGCGACGCGCTGGTCGCCGCGACCAAGGGCGGCGCCGACCTGCTCGGCCTTTCGTCGGAGACGGGAACGCTCGATCCCGGCAAGTCTGCGGATTTGATCGCGGTCGACGGCGACCCTCTCACCGATCCGGCGGCGGTCACGCACGTCGGTTACGTGATGGTCGAGGGCAAACCGATCCCGATGGGACGTTAGGAGAGAGATGAAAATGCGTAAGCTCGGTATTCTGCTGACCCTCCTTGCCGCTCCCGCGCTCGCGGCCGATCCGCCCGCGCAAAGCTCGGG
>JACDGO010000151.1 GCA_013821585.1 Sphingomonadaceae bacterium | reverse complement strand
GATCGCGGCTCGGCGCGAACTTCCTGAACGGCATATCCGACCGGCCGACCGCCAGCATCAGCCAGACGCCGCGCGCGCCCGCGGGCCCGGCGGTTGAGGCGTCGCTCGCGCGCGAAGTGCTGCGCCAGTTGAAGCCGCACTGGCACGCCCCGACCGGCGCCGACGCCGAAGCCTTGCGCACCGAGCTGAGCATTAGCCTGTCACGCGACGGAAGCGTCGGCGACGTTCGCGTGCTCCGCACCACCGGCCAGACCGACAGCAACCGCGGCCAGGTCCGGCTGCACCAGGAAGCGGCGATGAAAGCGGTTCGTCTCGCCTCGCCGTTCGATCTGCCGCCCGATCTTTACGAGACATGGAAACTTCTGGAGCCCGTCGGGTTCGACAAAAGGCTATCGCAATGATGGAGAAGAACCACCCCCGCTCGCTTTGCGAGTCGCCCCTCCACGAAGTCGTGGAGGGGAAAAAGCTGCGAACTCCACCTTTTTCCCCCCTCCAGCACTTGCTGGAGGGGCTGGGGGTGGTTCTTCTTTTGACCACGTCTCCCGCTGCCGCCCAGATCAAGGTCGACGTCACCGACGAATCCGGGAACGACATGACGATCGCGGTGCCGGTCATGCCGACGCCCGCCGTCGCGCAGACCGAAGCCGGGACGACCGAGGCGCTCGGGCGGCAGGTCGCCCATGTCGTCGCGGCCGACCTCAAGGGATCGGGCCTGTTCAAGCCGGTCGGCCCGGCGGGTCTTCCCGGCATTTCCTTCGCGGAAGTGACCGCGCCCAATTTCGCCTATTGGCCGGGCACCGGCGCGGTCGCGCTTGTCCAGGGGTTCGTGCGCGCGAACGCGGGCGGTGAGATCACCGTCGGCTGCTACCTCTACGATGTCGCGCTGAAGACCGAACTGACGCGCGCCGGCTATGTTCTTCCCGCGCGCGACTGGCGGCGCGGCGCGCACAAATGCGCCGACGCGATCTATGCGCGGCTGTCGGGCGAGAGCCCGTTCTTCGACAGCCGCGTCGCCTATATCGCGGAGACCGGTCCCAAGGATCACCGCGTCAAACGTCTCGCGATCATGGATTCGGATGGGGCGAACCACCGCTTCCTGACGAACGGACAGAACATCGTCCTGACGCCCCGCTTTTCGCCCGACTACAAGTCGATCCTCTATTTGAGTTATGCGAACAAGCGCCCGCGCATCTATGTCTACAACCTCGGCACGGGCCAGCAACGGCTCGTAACCGAAAGCGCGAACCAGACGCTCGCGCCGCGCTGGTCGCCCGACGGGCGCACGATCCTCTATTCGATGTCGGTCGCGGGCAATACCGACATTTACAGCATCCCGGCGGCGGGCGGCACGCCGCGCAAGCTGACCAATTCGCCCGGCATCGACGTGGGCGGCAGCTTCTCGCCCGACGGCAGGCGGATCGTGTTCGAGAGCGACCGCTCGGGCAAGCAGCAGCTCTATGTGATGGACGCCGACGGATCGAACCAGCAGCGGATCAGCTTCGGCGGCGGCGCCTATGCGACGCCCGAGTGGAGCCCGCGCGGCGACCTGATCGCCTACACAAAGCTCGCGGGCAATTTCCGCATCGGCGTGATGACGCCGGGCGGGCAGGGCGAGCGGCTGCTGACGAACAGCTGGCAGGACGAATCGCCGACCTGGTCGCCCAACGGCCGCGTCATCCAGTTCTTCCGCACGAGCCAAGGCCGGGGCGGCAAGTCGTCGCTGTGGCAGGTCGATCTGACCGGCGTGAACGAGCGCCGCTTGCCGACACCGGTCGACGGCTCCGATCCGACTTGGGGGCCACTGTTGCCATGATCTTTCCGAGGAGACCGTAATGAAGACGTCCCCCATGCTGCTCGCCGCCGCGTCGCTGCTCGCGCTGGCCGCGTGCGGCAAGAAGCCGCCAAAGGAGCTTCCGCCGCCGCCGCTCGATAACAACAGCGCTGCGGCCACGAACATGCCCGCCGAAGCCGGCCCTGCGCCGGGCAGCCAGGCCGACTTCGTGGCTAGCGTCGTCGCCGACCGGATCTTCTTCGACACCGACAGCTCGGACGTCGGGCCGCAAGATCAGGCAACGTTGCGCAGTCAGGTGGCGTGGCTGACAAAATATCCGAATACGCGCGTCACGATCGAAGGGCATTGCGACGAGCGCGGAACGCGCGAATATAATATCGCGCTCGGCGACCGGCGCGCCAACGCCGCGAAGAATGCGCTCGCCGCTCTCGGCGTCTCGCCTGCGCGAATAAGCACGATCAGCTACGGTAAGGAACGCCCGGACGCGCTAGGTTCGGACGAAAGCGCCTGGTCGAAGAACCGGCGCGCGGTGACCGTGACGGTTCAATAACGATCAGTGCCGCGGCCTTAAGCCCCTTTTGACCTTTTGGCGCATAAGCTGCCGGTTCGGGGGTTAAAGTCGATGGCGTCGCACGTGTCGCAATTTCGCAGGGTCGATCCGGCGCTGGTCGAGCAGCGTCGCGGGCCGCGTCACCGCGTGCGGATCACGCGGGCGACGGTGCGTCCGGATGGCGAAGCGCCGCTCGACGCAATTCTGCACGATCTCTCTCTCTACGGCTGCCGCATCCGGTCGCCCGTCGGGCATTTGACCGGAGAGCAGGTCTGGCTGCGATTTCAGGGAAGCGTGCCGATCGCGGCGACCGTCGTCTGGTCCGACGCGAAGTTCGCGGGGTGCCGCTTCGACGCGCCGATCGAGAAAAGCCTGTTGAGGGCTCTGACCCTGGTCACCTACTGAGCATCGGCGATTATCCGATCGCCCGGTTGAGCAGCTTCGCCAGCCGCACGCCGCCGCGTTCGACCTGAAGCCGCACGACCGGGATCAGCTTTGCGATCTTCGCTTCGTCGATCGTCACCCGTTCGGGCGCCGGCGGCCCGCACGAGTCGCCGTCGAGCGCGACCGCGTAAGCGCTGTCGTGCGCCACACGCCAGCTTTCGCGCGCCCAGTCGTCGACCGTTCCCGCCGCCATCGCGCGGCGCGAGGCGGGCGAAAGCCGCGTCAGCAGGCCGGCCGCGCCGCCCGGGGGGGTCGAGATCGCGCGCTCGGCGAGATAGCCGTCCCAGATGCCGTGGAGGTTGATCCGTCCGGCGACGGTTCCGTAGCGCGCCTTGACGTCGTTGCCGCCCTTGTCGCCGCGGTCGCCGACATGGAGCGGCTGGTGGAGGTCACCGACGAGGTGGACGAGGAAAGCGAGCGCCTTCAACCGCTCGGCTTTCGAAAGGCGATGGTCGGCAAGGCGGCGCGCCTGGATCGGGATTTGCGCGGTCACGCAATTGCCGTCCTTGCACGATGCGCTCGCATCGAACGGACGGCAGATGTCGGCGTCGTCGAAATGCCAGTTATACGCATAGCCGAAGCGATAGGCGCCCGTCGCGTCCTTGAGCGGCTTGATGCAATCGGGCCAGACGCTCGCCTCGGCGATCGTGCGCACCGGACATTCGGGCGTGCCGAGTTTGCCGTCATGGCGCAGCAGCGCGCTCACCTCGCGCCGGGCGCGCGGAGTGAGACCGGCCCAAGCGATCCGCGCGACCGTCTGATGCCCGTATTCCCACCATGCCCACGCAGGTTGGGGGAAGGACAGGATGAACAGGAGGGCAAGCAGGCGGAACACGAGGGCGGCTTAGCCGCAGCCCGGCGATTGTGCCAATCCGGTCCGCGGCAGGCGCTAAAACGATTGTAAATCGCGACGGGCACAAGTAATTTCGTATCCGGTTCGACCGCGGTCGCGGGGGCTTGCGGGGGCGCCGGCAGAAACGGGGGTTTCCACATGAAGACATTCGCGCGCATCGCGCTGGCAGGCATCGCCTTGGCGACGCTCGCCACACCGGCCATTGCCGATGATCGTCACGTCATGATCGTCAACGAGACGAACAACACGATGGTCCGCTTTTATGCGTCGAATTCGGGGCGCACGAACTGGGAAGAAGATATCCTCGGCGAGCGCGTGCTCAAGCCCGGCCAGTCAGTCCGCATCAACATCGACGACGGCACCGGCGCGTGCCTCTTCGATTTCCGCGCGGACTTCGATGATGGCGACAAGCTGACGCGCAACGGCATCAACGTCTGCAAGCTCTCAACCTATCGCTACACCGCGAACTGAGCACGGCGAAAGGAGCGCGTCAGCCCTGGCGCGCCTTGAAGCGGCGGTTGGTCTTGTTGATCACATATGTGCGGCCGCGGCGGCGGATGACGCGGTTGTCGCGGTGACGGTCCTTCAGGGACTTCAGCGAATTGCGGATTTTCATGGTCGACGTCGGCCTGTAATGCTGTGATTTCGGATTGAAAAGCGAGCGCGCCGCCTATCGGCGAGGCGGCGCGAAGTCAAGGCGGATGCGGCGAAGCTCGCGCCTCGCGCGTTCTGCGCTATGACCTGTCCGACATCGGAGTTCGCGCCATGACGATTCGCCCCGCTCTTGCCGCCGCCCTATTAGCGCTGGGCGGCTGCGCCGCCTCGATCCCGCCGGTCGACGTGACGCGCTTTCACCTCGGCCAGGACATCGCGCGCGGCGCCATTGCCCCCGCGCCCGAGATCGCGGGCAATACTTCGGGTCTCGAACGCGCGACCTATGACGCGGCGGTCTCGCGCGAGCTCGAGCGGATCGGCTTCCCGCCCGCGCGCGACTTCACCGCCGCGCGCTATACATTTACGACCGAAGTGACGCGCGACGCGCGCGAGCGGCTGGCGCGGCGCTCGCCGGTCACGATCGGCATCGGCGGCGGCAGCTTCGGCGGCGGCTATAGCGGGGGATTCGGGGGCGGCGTCGGCGCGAGCTTCGGCATAGGCGGCGATCGCTCGCGCGCGACCGTCGTCACGCGCCTCTCGGTCCAGATCCGTGAGCGCGCGACCGGCGCGGTCGTCTGGGAAGGGCGCGCCGAAACCGCCGCGCCCGACCGGGCGCCAGCGGCGCAGCCGGCCCTCGCCGCCGAAAAGCTCGCGGCGGCGCTGTTCCGGGACTTCCCCGGCGAGTCAGGCCGCACTATCAGCGTGCCATGACGATCAGCATCACAAGCCATTTCGACGCGGGCAATATCGAGGTTTTGAAAGTTGACGGCGCGACCGCTGACCTCGCGATCCGCAAGGATCACCTCTCCGACTTTTACCAATGGTTCTATTTCCGCGTCGATGGCGCGGCGGGGCAGAATCTGACTCTCAACATCGTCAATTGCGCGGACGCGGCCTATCCGCTCGGCTGGCCTGATTATCGCGCGTGCGTGAGCAGCGACGACGCGGCATGGTTGCGCGCGGATACCGGCTATGCCGACGGCGTGCTGACGATCCGCCACCGGGCGGACACGGATCGCGTCTGGTTCGCCTATTTCGCGCCTTTTTCCGCCGAACGGCACGAGGCGCTGGTCGCGCGCAGCGCGGCGCATCCTCATGTCCACCATCGCGTGCTCGCGGAGACGCTCGACGGACGCCCGATCGACCTGCTGACGATCGGCGAAGGCAATCTTCAGGTCTGGCTCTATGCGCGCCAGCATCCCGGCGAGAGCATGGCCGAATGGTGGATGGAAGGCGCGCTCGAGAAACTGACTGATCCCGACGATCCTATTGCCCGCGTGCTCCGCGCGACATGCCGCTTCAACATCGTTCCCAACATGAACCCCGACGGGTCGCGGCGCGGCCACCTGCGCACCAACGCGGTCGGGACCAACCTCAACCGCGAATGGCACGCGCCGTCGGCCGAGAAGAGCCCCGAGGTGCTGTGGGTCCGAAACCGCATGGATCATACCGGGGTCGACTTCGCGATGGACATTCACGGCGACGAGGCGATCCC
>JACDGO010000150.1 GCA_013821585.1 Sphingomonadaceae bacterium | reverse complement strand
ACCGCGTCAGCGATTCGATCGCGGCTTCGTAACGGTGCTCGTTGATCAGCCCGACCGCCTCGAGATAGGCTTGATCGCCATGGACGCTGCTCGCGAAAAGTAGGCCCGGCGCGGCGTCGATCATCGCTTGCGGCGCGGCGCCGAGCGCCGTCGTGATCGCCGCGATCGCATCGTTGAGGTCCGCCGCTTGCGCGCAGCTTGCGCCGCATTGGGCCGAGCGCGCCTTCAATGCGTCTAGCTCCGCGCGCGCGCGGTCGCGCTGACCGGTCGCGGCGAGCGCGACGCCATATTGCTTGTGCGCCTGGATCAGGCTGTCGTCGTATTTGACCGCCTTTTCGTAGAAATGCAGCGCGCCCTTGTTGTCCTTCAATCCAGATCTGGCGAGGCCAGCGAGATAGTTGGCGTTCGCGTCGCGCGGCGCGGCGGCGAGGACATGATCGAAGTTGCGCTTGGCGTCGATGAAGCGGTTCGCGCCGAGCGCCGATATGCCCGCGCGATATTCCGCTGCCGGATCATATTGCGGCGCGCTCTGGCTGGGCGCGCCCCCGAAGTCGGCGCCGCCGCCACCTCCGCCGGATGCCCCCGCCGGACTCGCCAGCGTGATCGCCAGCGCGCCGCCCGCCAGAAGCGCGGACCACTTCCCGAACTTTTCCATCGGATGCCACTTGGTGAGTCCGGCGGATAATACGCCTGCGGCGACTGCGCGCATAGAGTGTATCGTAAAACCGCATGTGCGTACCGGCAGGCAGCAATTTCCATTTTACGGACACTCCCCTAGGTAAGGCGCCAGGGGAGCCGACCGCCATGCATTCACTCGTCCGCCGCAAGATCATAGTGCCCGCTTCCGACCTGCCCGCGCACCAGCGGCTCGCGCGGACGCTTTCATGGCCGCATCTGCTCGCGCTCGGGGTGGGGGCGATCGTCGGGACCGGGATCCTCACGCTGATCGGCGTCGGCGCGGACCGCGCGGGGCCGGCGGTGCTGGTGTCGTTCGCGGCGGCTGGCGCCATCTGCGCCTGCGCGGCGCTCGCCTATGCCGAGATGGCGACGATGATGCCCGCGTCGGGAAGCGCCTACACCTACAGCTATGCGGTGCTGGGCGAGGTGTTCGCCTGGGTGGTCGGCTGGTCGCTGATCCTCGAATACACACTCGTCGTCGCGACAGTCGCGGTCGGATGGTCGGGCTATGCGGTGGGATTCCTCGGCGGCGTCGGCGCGCATTTGCCCGACGTGCTGACGCATGGCCCCACCGTGGTCGATGGCGCGATCACGCAATGGGGCATCAACGTGCCCGCGATCTTCATCATCGCGGTGGTTGCGGGGCTGCTGATGCTCGGAACGAAAGAAAGCGCGAACCTCAACACCGCACTCGTCATCCTGAAGCTCGTCACGCTCGCGCTGTTCGTCGCGGTCGCCTTGCCGCGTTTCAATCCGGCGAACCTCCATCCGTTCGCGCCGTTCGGCTATGGCAGCGTCGCAGGGAGCGACGGCGTGAAGCACGGGATGATGGCGGCAAGCGCGATAATCTTCTTCGCCTTCTACGGCTTCGACGCGATCTCGACCGCTGCCGAGGAAGCGAAGAACCCCGAGCGCGACCTTGCCATCGGCATCGTCGGATCGATGGTCGCGTGCACGATCATCTACATGATCGTCGCGGCGACGGCGGTCGGCGCATTGAGCTTCACCGCCTTCGCCAACAGCCCGGAGCCGCTCGCGCTGATCCTGCGCGGGATTGGGCGCGGCGGCGTCGCGACGGTGGTCGCGGCGGCTGCGGCGATCGCGCTGCCGACGGTGCTGCTCGCATTCCTCTACGGGCAGAGCCGCATCTTCCTGGTGATGGCGCGCGACGGGTTCCTGCCGATGGGACTCGCCAAGGTTTCGGGGCGCGGGACGCCGGCGCGGATCACGCTGTTGACGGCGGTGTTCGTCGCGGCGATCGCAGGGGTCTCCCCGCTCGCGCTGATCGCCAGCCTCGCCAACGCGGGAACGCTGTGCGCGTTCACCGCGGTCGCGGCATGCGTGCTGGTGCTACGGCGGCGCGAGCCGGGGCGAAGGCGTTCATTCCGCACGCCCGCGGCGATCCTCGTCTGTCCGGCGGCGATCCTCGGCTGCCTCTATCTGTTCACCAGCCTCCAGGCGATCACGCAGGTTTCGTTCTTCGTGTGGAACGGCTTCGGGCTGCTCGTCTATTTCGGCTATGCGCGGCGGCGCAGTCTGGTCAGTTGACGGCGGTCCACGTCATCGTCCGGCAGAACGGACCGATGCAGCCCTGCACCTTCAGCGTGCCGTCGGGATTGCGCGCGAGCTTCGAGCGATAGGTCTTGCCCGATTTCGGGTCATAGATGCGGCCCTCCCAAGCCTCGCCGTCACTGGTGAAGCCCGAGAGGATGGTCAGCCCCCGGATCGGCCGGGCGCGCAACGCCGGATCGGGATTGTTGCTGTCGACCGCGGGCTTGCCGCCGGGCGGCCCCTTCAGAATGCGCGCGACATGGCCGCAGAGCGTGCCGCCGCAGACTCCGATCTCGATAACGGAATCGCGCTCGGCGGTGAGCCATTTTCCGCTGACGGGGATCGCGGCCATGGCGGGGGCGGCAAGCGCACAAGCCGCGAGCGCGGCGACGGATTTCCACATCGCGCCGCCCTTGGCGAAAAGCGGCGCGGGTGCAATAGTCGATGCAACGTCGAAGGAAACCGATGAGACATTTGCTGCTCGCGCTGGCCCTGTTCGCACTCCCTGTGTCCGCGCGCACCATCGACGTGGCCGCGGGGCCGAATGCGCAGGAACGGCTCCAGACCGCGCTGATCGATGCGAAGCCCGGCGATGTCGTGCGGCTTGGCAGCGGGCGCTTCGCGCTGACCGACGGGCTGTCGCTCGACGTCGACCGCGTGACGATCAGGGGCGCGGGGCTGGGTGCGACGGTGCTCGATTTCAAGGGGCAGAAGGCGAGCGGAGAAGGGCTGCTCGTGACCTCCGACGACGTGGTGCTCACCGGCTTCGCGGTCGAGGACGCGCGCGGCGACGCGATCAAGTCGAAGGGCGCGGACCGCATCGTCTATCACGACCTGCGTGTCGAATGGACGGGCGGCCCCAAGCCGACCAACGGCGCTTACGGCGTCTATCCGGTCGCGAGCCAGGACGTCCTGATCGACCATGTCACGGTCAGGGGCGCGTCGGACGCGGGGATCTACGTCGGCCAGTCGCGGCATATTATCGTTCGCAACTCGACCGCCGAATATAATGTCGCCGGGATCGAGATCGAGAACAGCTTCGAGGCCGACGTCCACGACAACCTCTCGACGCACAATGCCGGCGGCATCCTGGTGTTCGACCTGCCCAATCTGCCGCAGACGGGCGGCAATACGATCCGCGTCTTCAACAACCGCGTCGTCGCCAACGACACGCCGAACTTCGCGCCGAAGGGCAATATCGTCGCGAGCGTCCCCAACGGCACCGGCGTGATGGTGATGGCCAACCGCGACGTCCATGTGTTCGGCAACACATTGGGCGACAATGCGACGGTCAACGTGATGGTCGTCGCCTACAAGCGGCCTTTCACCGATCCACGCTACGACCCGCTGCCGCATGACGTGGTGGTGCGTGACAACATCCATGGCCGCGCGGGCTGGGCGCCGGGCTTCGTCGGCGGCAAAGAGCTTGCGGCGGCGATGGGCGGCAGCCTGACGCCGATCTTCTGGGATGGCGCGGGCGGGCGCGCGCGGACCAACATCCAGGTGCGCGAAAAGGTCGGCGTCGTGTCGCTCGGGCTCGCCGAGGCGCTGACGCCCGTCGAGCAGGCGAAACCAGCACCGGTCGATTTGTCGGGCGGCCCGGCGATCGTCGAGCCGAAAGCGGTTGTGCTCCCGGCGTCGATGGAGGCGGCGATCAAGTGATCCGCTTGGCATCGGTGGCCTCGCTGTGGCTCGCGCTCGTCAGCGCCAGCCCGCCGCAGGGTGTCGCCGCCGATCTGATCACCGGGGACGCGCTGCCGCCCAAGCTATCCGATTTCCGCTTCTTCACAGGCGTTCAGCCGAACGCGCGGGTGACGCCCTATCATCTGAACACGCCGCTATTTTCCGACTACACCGACAAGGACCGCTTCGTGTTCGTACCCGCCGGACAGACCGCCCATGCGAATGGCGACGGGCTGATCGATTTTCCGGTGGGGTCGGCGTTCATCAAGACGTTCCGTTATGGCGCACGGAAGATCGAGACGCGGCTGCTGCTCCACCGGCCTTCGGGGTGGGTGGCGTTGCCCTATGTCTGGAACGTGCAAGGGACAGAGGCGATGCTCATGCGCAGCGGCACGCGCGTCGACGCGGTCGCGAACGGCGAGGCGATCAGCTACAAGATTCCCAACGTCAACCAGTGCAAGGAATGCCACGCGCTGTCGGGCGCGGTCGTGCCGATCGGGCCGAAGGCGCGCAACATCGACGGCGCGCAACTCGCGACGTGGCGACAGGCAGGGCTGATCCAAGCTGCGCCGGACGGGCTGAAGATTCCACGCTGGGACGATTCGGGCGCCCCGCTCGACGGTCGCGCGCGCGCCTATCTCGACGTCAATTGCGGGCATTGCCACAACCCCAAGGGCGCGGCGAGCAACTCCGGCCTGTTCCTGACCTGGCAGGAGACCGACCCGACCGCGCGCGGGATCGGCAAGCGCCCGGTCGCGGCGGGCAGGGGAAGCGGCGGGCGCGACTTCGCGATCGACCCCGGTCACCCCGAACGCTCGATCCTGATCTTTCGCATGGAATCGACCGAACCGGGCGTCGCGATGCCCGAACTCGGCCGCGCGACGGTGCACAAGGAGGCGGTGGCGATGCTCAGCGCGTGGATCAACGAAATGCCCGCGCGATGACGCCCGTTCTTTACGACTATTTCCGCTCGTCGGCCTGTTACCGCGTGCGGATCGCGCTCAACATGAAGGGCATCGCTTACGAGGTCGCGCCGACGAACCTCGTCGAGAACGCGCAGCATG
Organism: Sphingomonadaceae bacterium; assembly: GCA_013821585.1. Taxonomy (GTDB): domain Bacteria; phylum Pseudomonadota; class Alphaproteobacteria; order Sphingomonadales; family Sphingomonadaceae; genus Sphingomonas_O. Next base: position 833 of record JACDGO010000150.1, on the reverse strand, counting down.
ATGCAGCATTCGTGCAGAAGAATCCGCAGCATTTCGTGCCCTTGCTCGAGATCGACGGGCACAGCCTGACGCAGAGCCTCGCGATCATCGATTACCTCGACGCGAAGGTCGAGGCGCCGCCGCTGGTCCCCCGCGACCCCGCCGCGCGCGCCCGCGTCCTAGCGCTAGCGCTGGCGATCGCGTGCGACATCCACCCGCTCAACAATTTGCGCGTGCTGCGCTATCTCGATCGCGAGCTGAGCGTCGCGGTCGAGGCGCGCGATGCGTGGTATCGGCATTGGGTGGCCGACGGGTTCGCGGCGCTGGAAGCGCAGGCAGGGGAAGGGCGGTTCCTCGGCGGCGACGCGCCGGGGCTTGCCGACATCTGCCTCGTCCCGCAGATGTTCAACGCGCGGCGGCTGAAGGTCGATCTCGCGCCGTTCCCGCGCCTCGTCACCATCGACGCGGCGGCGTGCGCGCTCGATTCGTTCGCGCGCGCGCATCCCGATGCGGTTCAGCCCGTTTAGCCTGCTTGTGGCGCTGCCGTGCGCCGTACACGCGCAGGACATCGTCGTCACGGGACAGGGCCTCGAGGATCCGCTTAGCGATCCGGTCTATGACGTGGTCGCGATCGAGAGCGACCGGCTGCAATCGACGGCGAGCGGGCGCGTCGAGGACGCGTTGCGCGACGTCGCGGGGCTGCAGGAATTCCGGCGCAGCGACGCGCGCTCGGCGAGCCCGACGAGCCAGGGCGTGACGTTGCGCGGGCTTGGCGGCAACGCGGCGAGCCGCGCGCTGGTTCTGCTCGACGGCGTGCCGCAAGGCGACCCGTTCGCGGGCTATCTCAACTGGCC
>JACDGO010000149.1 GCA_013821585.1 Sphingomonadaceae bacterium | reverse complement strand
GCGTGGGGGCGACGCACCCCGCCAGCACGGCGAGCGCGAACGGGGCGAGCAAGCGGAAACGCGACATCGCCGCTCCGTCTATGGGCGCGGGCGCGTCGCTGCAACCGCCCGGCTTGCCGCCTCCCGCCCTTCATCGCATAAGCCGGGCGGCTCGCGGGAGAAGGCACGCAAATGGACGCGCGGCGGCTGAAGTCGATTATCGGCGGCTCGGCCGGAAACCTCGTCGAGTGGTACGACTGGTACGCCTACACCTCGCTCAGCCTCTATTTCGCGCCGGTGTTCTTTCCGGGCAAGGGAAGAACCGCAGAACTCCTCGCGACCGCGATCGTCTTCGCCGTCGGTTTTCTGATGCGGCCGATCGGCGCGTGGCTGACCGGCGTTTACGGCGACCAGTATGGGCGGAAAGCCGGCCTCGCGCTGTCGGTCGCGTTCATGGCGGGTGGATCGCTGCTCATCGCGGTCGCCCCGGGCTTCGCGCAAGCGGGCTATGCGTCGCCCGCGATTCTCGTCGTCGCGCGCATGCTCCAGGGGCTATCGGTCGGCGGCGAATATGGCGCGAGCGCGACCTATCTTTCCGAAATGGCGACGGGGGCGCGGCGCGGCTTTTGGTCGAGCTTTCAATATTTCACGCTGATCGGCGGGCAGCTGATCTCGCTCGGCGTCCTGCTCACGCTCCAGGCGACGCTCAGCGAGACGGAGATCGCCGACTGGGGCTGGCGCGTACCCTTCCTGATCGGCGCGCTGCTCGCAATCGGTGTCTATGTGCTGCGGCGCCGACTCGCCGAAACGCCGAGCTTTCTCGCGCTGAAGGAGGATCGCCCGCGCTCGACGGTGGCCGCTCTGTGGCGCGCGCATCCGCGCGAGTTCCTGATCGTCGCGGCGATCAGCGGCGGCGGCAGCATGGCCTTCTACGCCTATACCACCTATCTCCAGAAATTCCTCGTCAACACCAGCGGCTTTTCGAAGCCTGCCGCGACGCAGGTGATGACGGCCGCGCTCGTGATTTTCATGGCGCTTCAGCCCATCTTCGGCGCGCTGTCCGACCGCGTCGGGCGCAAGCCGATGCTGCTTCTCTTCGGGATCGGCGGCATGCTCGTCTCGGTCCCGGTGTTCTCGGCGCTGGCGACGGTCTCGAGCCCCGGCGCGGCGCTCGCGCTGACGCTCGTACCGTTGACGTTGCTCGCCGCTTACACCTCGATCAGCGCGATCGTGAAGGCGGAGCTGTTCCCGGCGCACATCCGTACGCTCGGCGTCGCGCTCCCCTATGCGCTCGGCAATGCTCTGCTCGGCGGGACGGCGGAAAGCGTCGCGCTCTGGTTCAAGCAAGCGGGGCGCGAAAGCGGGTTTTACTGGTATCTGACCGCCGGGCTGGGCCTCGCGACGATCGGTTTCCTGATGCTCCCGGAAACGCGCGCGGCGAGCCTCATCGCCGAGGACTAGTGACTTTTTTGCAACGCAACATGACAAGTTGCGAAAGCGTCAACTCTGCCGTTGCGCCGCGTCACGGACTCGCAACATAAGCGCCGCAGAGGCCGGGAGAGAGCGACGCGATTCGTCGCCCACGGCAAGCATTTTCGGGGGCTCGGTCACATGAACAGGAATCTTCTTTCGGGCGTCGCGATTATGGCGCTGGCTATACCGGTCGCGGCTTACGCGCAGGAGACGACATCGACGATCCGGGGCGTCGTCTCATCGGCGGGCTCGCCCGTCGCGGGCGCCGCCGTGGTGATCACGCACGTTCCATCGGGCACGAAGGCGACCGCGACGACCGACGCCAGCGGATCGTTCAATGTCGGCGGCCTGCGCGTTGGCGGCCCGTTCACCGTCACGGTCAACGGCGCCGCTTTCCAGGTTACTGACATCTTCACGACAGTGGGGCAGGCGTATGACCTCCCGATCGAACTCGGCGCCGCAAGCTCTGGCACCGACATCATCGTCACAGCCGAGCGCATTCAGGGCGCTGGCTCGGTTTCTCAGGGTCCGGCGACCGTCCTGACGACCGCGCAAATCGCGAACGTCGCCACCACCAACCGCGACATCCGCGACCTCGCCCGGCGCGATCCGTTCGCGCGGCTCGACGACACGCCAGGAGGGGGCCGGGCCGTCTCGTTCGCGGGACAGAATGCGCGCTTCAATCGCTTCTCGGTAGACGGCGTGCCGATCACCGACAATTTCGGTCTTAACCCCGATGGCCTACCGAGCCGCCGCTCGCCGATCCCGCTCGACGCGATTGGTCAGTTCCAGACCAAGGTCGCGCCCTATGATGTGCGGGAAGGCAATTTTCAGGGCGGCGCGATCAATATTGTGCTGCGTTCGGGCGGCAATCATTTCCAGGGCACGGGCTTCTACAGCTACAACGACGACAACCTGACGGGAAAGCGCACCGGCGCGCTGTCGATCACGCTGCCGAAGTTCAAGAGCGAGGACTATGGCGTCGAGCTTTCCGGCCCGATCATTCCCGATAAATTGTTCTTCATGGTCGCGGGCGAGCGCATTCGCGCCGGAACGCCGATCCCCGAGGGAACGATCGAGAACAATGCCGGCACGCCCATCCCGACGTTGACTCAGGCGCAAGTCGATACGATCGTCGGAATTGCCAAGACCCGCTACAACTACGACGCGGGTGGCGTGCTCAACAATTCGGCGGATATGGACGACCGCATCGTCGCCAAGCTCGACGCGAACCTTTCGTCCACTCAACGCGCCTCGCTGACCTATAGCTACACCAAGGATTCGATCCGCTTCAATCAGAACGCGTTCACTACACCGCCGCCGGGTCTCGGGCTTTCGTCGAATGGCTACGTCTCAACGAACCGGCTGCATACCGGCGTGTTCCAGCTCAATTCCGACTGGTCGGATGAGTTTTCGACAGAGGCGCGCGGCTTCTACAAGGATTACAAGCGCGGTCAGGACCCGATTATGGGCCGCGGCTTCGCCCAATTCCAAGTGTGCACCGCGCCGACATCCGACCGCGCGAATCCCGGCTCGGCCGGCGCTTCGGCATCGATCAGTTGCCCATCGGGCTTCGCCCAGGTGAGCTTAGGCCCCGACATCTCACGACAGACTAACGCACTCACCAGCAAAACCTGGGGAACGTCATTGCTTGCGCGCCTCCATCGCGACAACCATGACCTGAAGGTATTCGGCGATTATCAGAGTACCAAGATTTTCAACGCTTTCCTTCAGCGCAGCGCGGGCGACTATTATTTTGATTCGATCGCCGACTTCCAGACAGGCAACGCGCAGCGACTACGCTACGCCAATGCGGTGCCGTCGCTCGATCCCAACGCAGCGGCGGCGCGCTTCAACTATCAGGCCTATGCTTTCGGAATCCAGGACACCTGGACTGTCAGCGACACGTTCAATATCGCCTACGGCGCTCGCTACGACCTGTACGGCGGCAACAGCCGTGCGGCGCTCAACCCCAATTTCGTGGCGCGCTATGGCTTCGCCAACAACGCCTATATCAGCGGCCGGGGCGTATTTCAGCCGCGCATCGGTTTCGATTACAAACCGCTGGCGCGCGTCAATGTGCGCGGCGGCGTCGGCATCTTCGCCGGCGGGTCGCCCGACGTCTATATTTCAAACAGTTTTTCCAACACGGGTATCCTGACCAACAACATCGACGTGCGTCAGATCAACAACGGGACCTATACCGGCGCCGTCCAGCTGAGCGGCGCGGCGATCCTGACGAACGTCAACGGCGCTACGATCAACCCGGCGGCGAATACGGTACTGCTCGGCGGTACTGTCGCTTCGACCGCATCGACCAATGCGCTCGATCCGAGCTTCAAGCTTCCAAACCAATGGCGCGCAACCCTGTCGGCCGATTACGACGCCGACCTCGGCCCGCTCGGCCATCACTGGAACTTCGGCGCGGACGCCTTTTATTCGGGCGTTCGCGAGCAAGTTCTGTTCACCGACCTGCGCGTGCGCCCCAATGGTTTGTTTACGCCGGATGGCCGGCCGCGCTACTCGCCGGTGACGTCGTTCACCGATACCAATTCCGACATCTTCTTGACCAACACGACCAGGGGACGCAGCTATGTCGGCGTGCTGCGCGCCGACGCGCGCTGGGATTTCGGCCTCAGCGCCGGGGTGAGCTTCACCTATCAGAACATCAAGGACCAAGCACCCGCGACGTCTTCGACCGCGTCGTCGAACTATGCGAACGGCGCCTTCTTCGATCCCAACATCGTTCAATACGGCACGTCGAACGATCAGGTAAAATACAATATCAAATACAGCCTGACGTACGAGCACGCCTTCTACGACGACTATAAGACGACGATCGCCCTGTTTGGCGAGACGCGGATCGGGCACCCTTTTAGCTACACGTTCCTCGATCCGGCATCGCGCAGCACTCTGTTCGGCACGATCGGATCGGGCTCGCGCTATCTGCTCTATGTGCCGGCAAGCACAACCGACGCGTTGGTGTCCTACGACACTGCCGCAAACGCGACGGCAATCCAGAATTTCTTCGCGACGAGCGGGCTCAACAAATACGCCGGGTCTGTCGCGCCGCGCAATGCGTTCCATTCCGCATGGTTCACGCGGCTCGATCTACACTTGGCGCAGGAACTTCCAACGTTCGTCGGCCATTCACGGATTACGCTATTCGCCGATATCGATAACTTTACCAATCTCATCAATCACAACTGGGGTCAAATTCAGGAATTTGCGTTTCCCTACAATGTTTCTCCTGTGCGCGTATCCTGCCTGACGACAGCGGTGCCCACCGGCACCGCACCCGCGGCGGGACAAACCGCCACGACTTCGACTCAAACTTGCGCGCAATACCGTTACACACCAGCAACGACAGTCAACGGGGTGTTCGTGACGCCAACGGATACGATCTATTCACGTCAGTCGCTCTACGCGGTCCGCATCGGCGTTCGCTTCAGCTTCTGATCAGCCTTACGTTCAGTTGCGTAAGCGTGGCCGCCGTCCTTCGACGCAAGGCCGGCGGTTCGCGTTTCCCGCCGGTTCAGTCGGCCGCGCGCCGGTAGATATAGTCGTAGCCCTCGACCCAGGTCGCGCCGTCCGCTGTCTGGTCCATATGCTGCCTGACGCTACCGTCGGGAAGCGGCGTGAAGGTCATGCGTTCCTGGGCGATCCTGCCCGGCATGGCCCGGCTCGGATGATGCCAGATCAGGACCATGTTCGCGCCGTCCATCCCGCCGACGAATTCGCGCCACAAGCCCGCTGAATCGATCCACGTCTGGCGCCATTTCCCGTCGGCCGCGCCATAGGCGTTCAGACTGCCCCCGCTCAGCTGCGGATCGCGCCAGTTTTCGCGCAGCGCGCAACCGTCATAGAGCTTCTCGATCACGCTTTCCCCCGCGCGCGATTTGTCGTGCGCGTCGAAGACGTCCCAGTGGCCGACCCAAAAGTCGAATTGCCGGTATTCGGGTTTATCGCAGCGCCGGCTGGCCGCCGGCGGAGCAGCGGCCGTCGAAGCCGCCGCCGCGAGGATCGCCAGGATCAGCATCGGTCCCCTTTCCTTTTCTCAGAGACGGAGATCGAACGGCGCCCCGCCCTTGTCAGCCACTCCTCGACAAGCGTCGGGGCGGCTTCGACGAAACGCGCTTCAGATGTCGTCGGCGGCCTTGGTCAGCATCGTGTTGCGAGGGGACGCGAGCACGCGCCTGAGCATCGGCTCGAAGAAGTCGAGCGGCGCGGTGTCATAGGTGGGGTCGAACGCCGCCTGATCGTATTTGCCGCAGAACTCCACGCACGCCTCGAACGCCGGGTGGCCGCGGAACGCCTCGCGCGCGTTGCGGTCGGCGCCGAGGTAGTGAAAATAATAATAGCCCTGGAAGGCGCCGTGGTGCGCGCAGATCCAGTGCTCCTCTTCCG
>JACDGO010000148.1 GCA_013821585.1 Sphingomonadaceae bacterium | reverse complement strand
CTACACAGCTGTCTGCGGTGTGGGGAACTGGCGCCCTAACGCCAATAATCGCGCCGCTGCCCTCTGGCACCACTGCCCAAGAATTGATCGTATCGATCATGTTGGGATTCGTCGCCATCACTCTCATATCGGGCATGCTGCTCGTTGCAATTGGCTTCTGGAGGACTGAGAGCGAACTAGCTCGCTAACCGCGATGGAGGTCGGGTCCGCGCGCCAACGCCGCCGACCGGTCGAATGTGCTATTCGCGATCGATCCCGCATCGCCGGCAGCGCTCACGGGGAACGATGGAACGTCCGTGTGTGTTTGGTTATGAACTTACAGCAAACATTGAGTTCGAGGTCGTGCCTCCGCGCGTTGGCGCGCGTTCCAGAATAGAGGATCCCGGCATGAGCGCAGAACCCGCGGAACTGAACGGTCCCGATTTCACCGCTGGGGTCGAACTCTCGCTAATTCCCGACAGCGGCCTGTTGCTCGGCCATGCGCTGGGCGAGCCGGTCCTGCTTATCCGGCAAGGCGACGACGTATTCGCGATCGGCGCGATCTGTACTCATTACGGCGCTCCTTTGGCGGACGGACTTCTTGTCGGGGACACCGTCCGTTGCCCCTGGCATCATGCCTGCTTCAAACTCCGAACCGGCGAGGCGCTGCGCGCGCCGGCGCTGGATCCGGTTTCGCGCTGGCGGGTCGAAGCCGTGCGTGATGCAGCCCGGCAGTTCACGCCGGTCGACAAGCCTGTCGGCGCCGTGTTCGTCCGGGAGAAACTGAAGCCTTTCGAACGCCAATTACAGCCCCCATCGACCGCCTTGCCGCAATCGGTGGTCATCGTCGGCGGGGGTGCCGCAGGAAATGCCGCGGCGGAAATGCTCCGCTACGAAGGCTATCCAGGTCGGTTGACGGTGCTGAGCGCCGACAAGACGATTCCCTGCGATCGGCCAAATCTTTCGAAGGGCTTTCTCGCTGGCACAGCGCCCGGTTCGTCCAACCCGCTTCGATCGCCCGCGTTCTACGAACAGCACAAGATCGACCTGAAGCTGAACGCAAAGGTGGCCGCGATCGATACGGCTCGCCGCTCCGTGCAGCTCGCCGACGGAACCAACTACGATTATGACGCGCTCTTGCTTGCCACCGGGGCCGATCCGGTGCGGCTCGATCTTCCCGGCGTCGACCTGCCGCATGTTCACTATCTCCGTACCCAGACAAATAGCGAGGCAATCGTAGCCAAGGCGCTGACGGCGAAGCGCGCTGTGGTGATCGGCGCCAGCTTCATCGGGCTCGAAGTCGCGGCTTCGCTCCGCACGCGCGGCGTTGATGTCGATGTGGTCGGAACCGAGCCGGCCCTGATGGTGAAGGTGCTGGGTCCGGAGATCGGGGCTTTCCTCCGCCGGCTCCATGAAGATCACGGCGTGACCTTTCACCTCGGCACCACCGCTACCGCGATCGACGATCAGGGCGTCACCTTGAAAAGTGGCGTGCGCCTCAACGCCGACCTTGTCGTGATTGGGGTAGGCGTCCGCCCGGCGATCTCGCTGGCGAAAGAGGCCGGGCTCGCGATCGATCACGGGGTGACTGTCGATGCGTATCTCGAAACCAGCGTTCCGGGCGTTTTCGCGGCCGGCGATATCGCGCGCTGGCCGGACCGGCTCACGGGTGGAACGGCTCGCGTCGAGCATTGGGTCGTCGCCGAGCGGCAGGGTCAGACCGCGGCGCGCAACATCCTTGGGATGCGCGAACGCTTCGATGATGTACCGTTCTTCTGGACCGAGCAGTATGATTTCAGTCTCGCCTATGTCGGACACGCCGAGAAGTGGGATTAAGCTGAGCTGATGGGATCGCTCGAAGCAAGGGATTGCACCGTCACCTATCGACTGGGTGGCCGGGAGCTTGCCAAAGCCTTTGTCCATCGCGACCTTGACGGTCTCCACACCGAACTCGCGCTCGAGCAGAGAATCGCCACGGTGACGGTTTCGGCGGATGCGCCAGCGCCGAAGGAGCCGGTTTGATGAGCACGAGGATTCGAGCTGCCAACATCAGGCTGAAGCGCGCCTACGAGCCGCCTGAAGTCACGGACGGCGTTCGCGTGCTTGTCGACAGATTGTGGCCGCGTGGCGTCTCGAAGGAACACGCAGCTCTCGATCACTGGATGAAGGAAATAGCGCCCAGCACCGACTTACGGAAATGGTTCGATCATGATCCGGCCCCGTGGGGCGAATGCGCTCGTCGTTATGACGTGGAATTGCATGGGAACGCGGAACTGTTGAGCCAACTAGGTTCGCTCGCCCGTGAGGCGCCCATCACACTCGTGTATTCAGCGCATGACGAGGTTTATAATGATGCGATCGTGCTACGGAACGTCCTTCTGGGCAGAAAGACGTCGCGGAAGTCTGCGACACATCGTCGTTACAATCGCAGCGGCGAGGAGGCGGACGATTTCAGTCGCTCGTATATTCGGAAAGTCTTCTCATGCCTGATGAATCGCCGAAACAGTCGAGTCCTTCCCAATTGCGTGAAAAGGCGCTCTCGCGATGGGATAACGAAGGTGGCGCGGGGCCTGATGGTCCCCAGGAAGGCGGAGCGTCAGCACCGATCGCACATCCGGCGCCGTATAAGAGCACTCCCGTGTTCGACGAGTACACTCTGCCGGCGGGACTTCGACGCGAGCATCGCACCAAAGCGGGCGTGTGGGGGATCATCCGCGTGATTGAGGGTCGATTACGGTACCGAACGCTCGATCAAGCATCGGAGGTAATTCTAGACTCAAACCATCCCGGTCTCGTGCTGCCCGACGTTCCGCATTTCGTCGAGCCGCTTGGGCCGATGCGGATGCGAATCGAATTCTACGATCAGCCGCCTTCGGAGGCCGGATAGGTAAGTCCATCTCGCGCCGGCGTCGCCGCTTTGGTCAACATCGCAGAGTCCGCGCGCGCCGGGCCCATCAGATGAAAGACGCTCCTACCGTCGTTGAGCAGATAATCGGCGACGATCCGCCGGTGACAGCGCCACCAGACCGCTTCCGAACACATGAGCGCGCATCGCCGATTCCGGCTGAGTTCCTCCAGGCGGGAAAGCCCGCGATGAAACTCGTCCGATAGTGCGTAATCGGCATAGTTATGGAAGCTCTGGTTGGTCCAGAAGCCGTTGACGTCGGGCGGAACGGTCTTCGACTTCTTCCGTAATCCGCCCAGTTCCGCGATTTGCGTGTGCCCTATTTGCCAGGGAGCAAGCGTCTCCCCCAGTGTGTCGAGGTTGAACTGGGGATTGGTCCGCGAGCGGGGAATATTGCGGACATCGACTACCATCTCGACGCCGCCGACGCGCAGCAACTCGACGAACTCAGGGATCGTCCGCGTCGAATGACCGATCGTGTAGACAGGCGGCGCTTCAGACGCTTGCTCATGCGCAGGTGAAAGATTGTCCAGCGTCACGTTATGGCCGGATATTCGATCGCATCATGACGCCAGGGCTTCCTGAACAGCCAAGCGCAGCGCGGGGGGCACCTCCGTCTCGAACCAGGGATTCTTCGTTGCCCAATGTCTCGAGCGCCACGAAGGATGCGGAAGCGGAAAGTATCTCGGCAGATAGTCGCGAAAAGCCATGACACGCTCCGCCATCCTGCCTGGTCCGAGGACATGAACCTGAGCGTACGCGCCGACCAGCAAGGTCAAACGTAGCGCCGGCATCTGTCCCAGCAATCTGGAGCGCCAGAGGGGGGCGCACTCGGGGCGCGGGGGCGCATCGCCGCCGGCCGGCGAGCGGCCAGGATAGCAAAATCCCATGGGAACGATGGCGATCGTGCTCGCATCGTAGAACTCATCCTTCGACAGACCCATCCAATCGCGCAAGCGGTCACCCGAAGAATCCGAGAAAGGGATGCCCGACAGGTGCACCTTGGTCCCCGGCGCTTGGCTGGCGATCAATATTCGCGCGGTCGGTGACAGCTGAATTACAGGCCGCGGACCCAGCGGCAGCACATCGCTACATGCCGTGCAGGCGCGAACGTCAGCCAGCAATGTATCGAAGGTCGTCACAAGACCAGGAACCTCCACCGGCCCGACATTGCGAGCCGCTACAGCGCCCGTTTCGCCAATATAGGGAGGAAATACCCGGTAGTAAGCGGGCAAGCGTCGCTGGGTCTATTCGCGCCCCTCGACACCCACACCATAAACGTGAACCATCTGACCACCAAGCCAGCCCGAAACGGCAATCAGGCAGACGCCCACGACCGACAACAGGACGGGAAGCGTCATGGTTTCCGGCCCGCTCGCGCGCAACCAGATGTTGACCGCATATAGGACAACGGCAGTGAGATTGATCGCCATATGCGTCAGCGCGATCTTCTTCACCGGCGGCAAGCCGCCCTGGTAATAGAGCAAGTCGATCAGTCCCGGCACGGCGGCGGCAAGCGCGCCGATCAATCCACCGATCATGGTATAAAACGCGACCGTGAACCAGACAGCGCTGGTAGAGACATTCAGGGCGATCAGATCGCAGACCAGTGAAAACATCCACAGGCCAACCGGGAAAACGACCAGCATCGGGTGAATCGGATGCTTCGCGATACTTGCCGGACTGCGCATCATGTTTCCTTCCAAACGCCGCAGCGGCTCCGATGGCGAACACTTGTTCAATCCGCGTGTCCAGCGTGCAGCAGAATCAGCGCTAAAGATCGACTAGCCAGACTCGATCAACCGTACAGGGCGATGTTCGTTCCCTCCACGCTAGAACTGGGCGATGGTTGGCCACGGGTAGGCACGAATGGCACGCAATGCGCTTTGATGCGCGGTATGGCTGCCGGGCGCCCCGACGCAGCCATGGCCGGGCAAACGGCTCGCTGCGTTCACGGCCAGAAACTGCAACGGCGGCAGCCCGTTCGCGCTGCAATGTCTTTGAATGATGCCAAGGAAATATCGCGCGCTCCTCCAATGCAGTCCGATCTCCGTGCAAATTTCTCTGTAGGTGTAGGGAGGCAAGCCATTCGACGCCCGATCGACGAGGAACGGCCAGGCCGTCCTGGCCCGCTGAACGTGATCGATGGACATGTCTCATCTCCTTCCTCTGGGTCGCTTTCTGCAGAAGCGGAACGATCCGCGTTGACCGCGGTTTCTTTTCGCGACCCCGTTCCACGATGATGGCCGCGCGGCGATCCGCGCTAATGACGAGTGCAGGGGCAACCGGTCCGCTGGAACCGCGGACGATAGGAGAGCGGCATTGGCTGAACAGTTCAAGATCGGCGACAAGGTGCGGTGGAACTCCGAAGCCGGTCATGTCAGCGGGACGATCATTCGCGTCCACAAGCACGACGTGGACTATAAGGGCCACACGCATCACGCGACCCCGGACGCCCCGCAATATGAGATCAAGAGCAGCAAGACCGATCACGTCGCCATGCACAAGGGCTCGGCGCTGACGAAAACGAGCGACTGATCATGACAAGGGAGCGCGGTCGATGAGCGCGCCGCCAGGACCGCGATCGCCCGAACCACTGCGGGCGATGCTGAGCGACGCCGACGACCGGGTCATCCTGAGCCACTGGCTCCCGCCACGTCAGGGCATCGTCCCGCAAATCCGCTTCGGCCGGCGCTGGGTCAGCGTGCTGTGGGCGCTCCCCATCGGCGCCGTGTTGCTGATCCTCATGATTGCGCTGGCGCAGAGCCTGCGCGAACTTCCCATTATCCAAGTGTTCATCAAACACTATCCCGGCATCGCCCAATCCGCACCGTCGGTTGATTCCGGTTTTCCCTGGTGGCTGCGCCTCCAGCATTTCCTCAACATGATCTTCATGATGTTCATCATCCGTGCCGGCATCCAGATTCTCGCCGACCACCCGCGCCTCTATTGGAAACGCGACTGCACGCCCGGAACCGACTGGTTCCGCTTCCCGCGCTCGGTGCCCGAAGGC
>JACDGO010000147.1 GCA_013821585.1 Sphingomonadaceae bacterium | reverse complement strand
GCCATGTGTTCCCGCTCGTGGCGCGCGAAGGCGGCGTGCTCGTGCGCACCGGCCATACCGAGGCCGCGGTCGACGTCGCGCGGCTCGCGGGCCTCAATCCGTCGGGCGTGATCTGCGAGATCATGAACGAGGACGGGACGATGGCGCGGATGGACGACCTCGTGTCGTTCGCGCAATTCCATAACCTCAAGATCGGCACGATCCGCGACCTGATCGCCTACAGGCGGCGTCACGACCACCTCGTCGAGAAAATCGCAGAAGCGCCGTTCACCTCCGACTATGGCGGCGAATGGCGGCTGCTCACCTATCGCAACCGCGTCGACGGCTCGGAAAGCTTCGTGCTGCAAAAGGGCCATGTCGTCGCGGGCGAGCCGACGCTGGCGCGCGTCCACACGATCTCGCTGTTCGACGACATGCTTGGCCAGCCGGGGCCGCGCAAGCGCACGCTTCAGCGCGCGATGACCGAGGTCGGCCGCGTGGGCGCGGGCGTCATCGTCCTGCTGATCCGCGCGCGCGCCGCCGATCCGTTGCGCGGCGGGGCGGCGGATCGCGACACCGAGCTGCGCAGCGTCGGGATCGGCGCGCAGATCCTTGCCGACCTCGGCGTCCACGACATGATCCTGCTGACCAACGCCCACCACAACGTCGTCGCGATCGAAGGCTATGGCATCAACATCGTCGGCGAACGGCCGATTCCGCCCGAGGGCGCGTGATGGCGAAGCTGCTGATCGTCGAGGCGCGCTTCTACGATCATCTGAACGACCTGCTTCTCGCCGGCGCGCGTGCGGCGATCGAGGCGGCGGGGCACCATCACGAAACGATCACGGTGCCCGGCGCGCTCGAAGTCCCCGGCGCGATCGCGCTCGCGGCGGAAAGCGGCCGCTACGAGGGCTATGTCGCGCTGGGCGTCGTCATCCGCGGCGAGACGTATCATTTCGAAATCGTCGCCGGCGAAAGCGCGCGCGGCATCATGGCGCTGACGATGGACGGCCTGTGCATCGGCAACGGGATTTTGACCGTCGAGAACGAGGCGCAGGCACTAGCCCGCGCGCGGCCCGAGGAAGGCGACAAGGGCGGCGGCGCGGCGCGGGCGGCGCGGGCGATGATGGAGCTAAAGGCGCGGTTCGCGACTTGAATCCTTCTCCCTTGATGGGAGAGGATACGGAGACTTGGCGGCTTTGCCGCCTAGTCGCGGTTGGATGAGGGTGAACGTCCGGCAAGGCGCGACTTTCGTCGACAGATCACCCTCACCCCGCTCGCGCTTCGCGCGAGTCGCCCTCTCCCATCGAGGGAGAGGGAAGAGCCGCCGTCACGAAATAATCGAGCTTCACATCGTCCGACAGCACGAAACCCTTGGCCGGGCTGAACGACAGGCCCCGCGTGTCGATGACCTTCAGGTCCGCCGTCTCGACCAGCTTCATCAATTCGTCGGGCATCACGAAGCGGTCCCAGTCGTGCGTGCCGCGCGGGATTTGTCCCAAGCCTTCGCCGATCGTGATCAGCGCGAGCTTCGAGAGCATCGTGCGGTTGGGGGTGGAGAGGATCAGCAGGCCGTCCGGCGCGACCGCTCCCGCCAGCGCCGCGACGAAGGCGGCGGGGTCGGCGACGTGCTCGACGACTTCCATGCAGGTAACAAGGTCGAAGGCCTCGCCCGCAACGGCCTCTACGCCGCCGCTGCGATAGTCGATCGTCAGGCCCGATTGCGCGGCGTGCACTCTTGCCACCGCGATATTCTCCGGCGCGGCGTCGATGCCGGTGACGCTCGCCCCGAGCCTTGCCAAGGGCTCCGCGAGCAACCCCGCGCCGCAGCCCATGTCGAGCGCGCGCTTGCCCGCGAGCGGACGCCGCTCCGCTTCGTCGCAACGCCAATGCGCATCGACCTGCTCGCGGATGTAGCGCAGCCGCACCGGATTTAGCCGGTGGAGCATCGCCGACGGGCCCTTCGGGTTCCACCAATCGTCCGCGAGCGCGCCGAAATGCGCGGCTTCCGATGCGATGATGCTCGACGCCATCCCAACTCCGTCATTCCAGCGCAGGCTGGAATCTCCTTGCACTTGTTGCCCCCAGACTGAAAGAGACCCCGGCTTTCGCCGGGGTGACGGCGTTGGGCAGGAGTGACGAACAACGCGCATGGCCCGCATCGTGATGAAGTTCGGCGGCACGTCGATGGCGGGGATCGAGCGCATCCGCAGCGTCGCCGCGCGCGTGAAGCGTGAGGTGGAAGCGGGGCATCAGGTCGCGGTCGTCGTCTCGGCGATGGCGGGTGAAACCGACCGGCTGGTCGGTTTCTGCCGCGAGGCCAGTCCGCTGCACGATCCGCGGGAATATGACGTGGTGGTCGCGTCGGGCGAGCAGGTGACGTCGGGCCTCCTCGCGATCGCGCTGCATTCGCTCGGTGTCCCGGCGCGGAGCTGGATGGGCTGGCAGCTCCCGATCCGAACTTCGGACGCGCACGCCGCCGCGCGGATCGAGGCGATCGAGACGCAGGCGCTCGACGCGGCGCTCAAATCGGGCGAGGTCGCGGTGGTGCCGGGATTTCAGGGACTGTCGGGCGACCGGCTGTCGACATTGGGGCGCGGCGGATCGGACACGTCGGCGGTCGCGCTCGCGGCGGCGATGAAGGCCGACCGCTGCGACATCTACACCGACGTCGACGGCGTCTACACCACCGACCCGCGCATCGTGCCGCGCGCGCGCAAGCTCAAGAAGATCACCTACGAGGAAATGCTCGAACTCGCGAGCGTCGGCGCGAAGGTCTTGCAGACGCGCTCGGTCGGCCTCGCGATGAAGGCGGGCGTGCGCATCCAGGTGCTTTCGAGCTTCGACGACCCCAACGACAGCGCGACCGCCGACACCCTCCCCGGAACCCTCATCGTCGGCGAGGTTGAAATATCAGCTGGGGAAATCGGAGACGACATGGAACGCCAGCTCATCACCGGCATCGCGCACGACAAGAACGAGGCGAAGATCACGCTGACCGACGTGCCCGACAAGCCCGGCGCGGTCGCGCGCATCTTCGGCCCGCTCGCCGATCTGAACATCAACGTCGACATGATCATCCAGAACATCGCGCACGACACGGGCTCGACCGACGTTACCTTCACCGTGCCGCAGGTCGAGCTGGCGAAGGCGCTCGACGCGCTCGAGCGCGAAAAGGACAGCATCGGCTATGCCAGCCTCGTCCACGACACCAAGGTCGCGAAAATCTCGATCGTCGGCGTCGGCATGCGCAGCCACGCTGGTGTCGCCGCGACGATGTTCCGCGCGCTCGCCGATCGCGGGATCAACATCCAGGCGATCAGCACGTCCGAGATCAAGGTCAGCGTGCTGATCGAGGAAGATTACACCGAGCTCGCGGTGAGGGTGCTGCACACGGCTTATGGGTTGGACGCGGAGGAGGGGGCTTGACCCGCCTCGACGCGCTGATGAAGCGCGGATGCGAATTCCTCGGCTGCGAGGTCGCCATCATGTGTGGGGCGATGTCGTGGGTCAGCGAGCGGCACCTCGTCTCGGCGATGTCGAACGCGGGCGGGTTTGGGCTGATCGCGTGCGGGGCGATGACTCCGGACCTGCTCGACACCGAGATCGCCGAGACCCGGAAGCGCACCGACAAGCCGTTCGGCGTCAACCTGATCACCATGCATCCCGACTTGATGGAGTTGATCGGTGTGTGTGCGAAGCACCGGGTGGGCCATGTCGTGCTCGCGGGCGGACTGCCGCCGTCGGGGAGCCTCGACGCGATCAAGGGATCGGGCGCGAAGCTGATCTGCTTCGCGCCCGCGCTCAGCCTTGCCAAAAAGCTGATCCGCTCGGGTGTCGATGCGCTGGTGGTCGAGGGGATGGAGGCAGGCGGGCATATCGGCCCGGTCTCGACCAGCGTCCTCGCGCAGGAGATTTTGCCCGAGGTCGCCGATCAGGTGCCCGTATTCGTCGCGGGCGGCATCGGGCGCGGCGACGCGATCGCCGCCTATCTCGAAATGGGCGCGGCGGGCGTCCAGCTCGGCACGCGCTTCGCCTGCGCGACCGAGAGCATCGCGCATCCCAATTTCAAGAAGGCGTTCTTCCGCGCGTCGGCGCGCGACGCGGTGGCGAGCGTCCAGATTGATCCGCGCCTGCCCGTCATCCCGGTGCGCGCCTTGAAGAACGCGGGGACCGAGCTTTTCACCGCCAAGCAGCTTGAGGTCGCGCGCGCGCTCGACGAAGGCGGGCTGGCGATGATGGAGGCGCAGCTTCAGATCGAGCATTATTGGGCGGGGGCGCTCAGGCGGGCGGCGATCGACGGCGATGTCGAGAACGGCAGCCTGATGGCGGGGCAATCGGTCGGCATGGTGAAAAGGGAGGAACCCGTGGCCGCGATCGTCGCGACGCTCGTCGACGAAGCGGCGCGGGCGATCGACCGCCGCACGCGGCTATAACTGTCCCGAGACGGGATCGCGGCGCATTACTCCATCGTTGCATGATCGAAACCAAAGCGCTTGTCTTCCCAAGGGCGCGACTCGGTAAACGATCAGGGAAATCTCACGATGCGCAAGCTCGCACTCATTTCGGCCGCCCTGCTGGCGGGCGCGGCCCCGGCTCACGCGGCCACGATTATCTTCACAGGCGGAAGTTCGGCGACCAGCGGAACGGCCGGGAATATCCGCACGTTTTCGGGCGGCGGAATCTCGGTTCAGGCGTCGGCATTCTCCTATAATAGCGCGACTCTCGGAACGGGGTGGCTCGGCGATTACTCCTCGGGCCTCGGCGTGACCGACGGCAGCGAGGGGAACGGCGGCAGCAACAATTCGCACACCATCGACAATGTCGGCCAGTATAATTTGGTCCTGCTAGTCTTCGACAGGGCGGTGAAAATCTCGTCCGCCGTGCTGACGCCGTTCCAGATTGCCGCCCCCGCCGCCGCGGACAACGACGCCTGGGTCAGCTACGGAACGCTCGCGGGCGCTTTTACCTCGACGCCGACACCGGTCGCGCCGGGCAGCGGCGTCTGGGCGACGCTCAACACCAATGGCACCAACAACGCGGGCAATCTCGGCGCGGGGAATCTGACGACGTTCAGCACGGCCGGACATTTCGCGAACGTCTGGGTTATCGGGGCGGCGCGTCCGGGCTTCGGAGCGTTCGACGCGAACGCCGACGGGTTCAAGCTTGGCGCGATCACCGTCGCGGCCATTCCCGAACCGGCGACCTGGGCGTTGACGATCGCGGGCTTCGCTGTGGTCGGCGCAGCACCTGCGGCGCAGGCGGGGGCCGCGCGTCGTCCTCGCCTGAGCGCGCTCAAACGACGGGGTAGCGCAGCCGCCCGAGAAAGCGTGCGAGGCTGAGGCGATCGGGCGCGTTGCGGGAGAACCGCGCCTTGAACTTTTCGAAGCGCATGATCCCCTCGATACGGCGGCCAAGGAAGGCGCGTGTGCCGGCCAGCCTGTCGCCGTCGTCGTCGAGCATCGCCATGATCGTCGAGGCGTAGACGCCGCCGAGCAGCGCACGCTTCGAATAATGGTTGTAATCCGTCGCGGTGTCGCCCGCCGCGCGCCACATTGCGTCCGCCGCGCGCCAGCCGAGCTTCGCCGCGCGCGCGAGGTTCGGCGGCAGTGCGAGCACCGCGAGCGCCCGGCGCAGCGCCTCGATATCGGGCGCGAGCAGGTCGAGCCGCGCCTCGACCAGCGCGGCGATGCGCGCGCGTATCTTCATCGCCGCGAGGCGTTCGGGCGGAAGGTCCGCTAGCATCGCCGCGTCGATGTGCGCGAACCATGCGTCGATCATATCGGGCGCGCCGCCGGGAAAGGCGAGCGCGGCGACGGCCGGGTCGATGCCGGTCGCTTCGGCCGCTCGCGCCAGCGCGGCGTCGCTCCAGCCGTCGAATGCCGCATGACGCGGCAATTCGGCGGCGAGCGCGGCGCGCATTTCATCGA
>JACDGO010000146.1 GCA_013821585.1 Sphingomonadaceae bacterium | reverse complement strand
CCCGCAGGTCATTCGAATACGGTCTCGTCATCGCTCGCTGACCTCCCAACCCAGCCCAAAGGTTGAATCAGAAGTCGCACGAAAACGGAATCCCAAATCGATTCACACAATCAGGAAATGACTCTAGAAGCGGAATCCAAGACAGACTCGGCGCGCCGACGTCCGGAATTTGAGACCGCGCGGATCTTTGACGCCCAGGTTCGGCGCAGGAGATAACCGGGCGGCTCACACCTCCTTGGAAAAATGTCCGCTCGTGGGATCCCTCTGCGTTCATCCGCCCGGCAGCAGTGGGCGCTTAGCCGCCGATTTCCCCTTATCTTAAGTCGCTCTAATCGACCCGTGCGCGCGGGAAATGCTGCATCGCTGTAGGAACCTCGATCCAATCATGGCGCCTGTCTTCCCACACCGATCGGATGGGACGCATGGTGTGCGCGTCGTCGAAAAGTCCGATCGGTATGCCGGTAACGTCGGGGTTCTTGGTGCCTCGCATGTAAACGGTGGTGCCGCAGTCCGGACAGAAAAACTGGTCGAAGGTCCCGCCAGTTTCGGTAGCGCGAGTGAACTGCTGCGATCGTCCTTCAATCACCACCTGATCGTGCGGATAGTAGGCAGCCTCGCCGAACGGCGATCCCGATCGCTTTTGGCAAGCGAGGCAATGGCAGACAACAACCGCCATTGTCGGACCAGGCATCTCCGCATGTAGCTGGCCGCATTGGCATGATGCTTTCATGAAAGACGCTGGTATCTAGCCATCCGCGGCAGGGCAACGGCGACTGGATTTGATTGAGCCTCTGCGATCCACGGTATCAGGCCGGACGGCTGCATAAACGACCGCTTTGAAATGGTAGCCAGCGCCCCGCGAACGCCGGAAGTGGGCGCGTAGCTGCCGGCCCGGCATTTGCCCCATGTGCAGTTGATAGCCACCCCGACCCGTTAATTCAACGCTCGCCCTTAGTAATCGAGCTTCGGGTACCATTTGTCGCCGCGCCCTTCGGGTGTGAGGTCGAGCGCTGTCCATAACGGCGAGAGGTCGGGTCCGCCGCGCGGGTCTTTGCCATTGTCCGCCATTTCGCCCGTCATCTCGCCTTTCCAGAACAGGCGGACCTTAGCGCCTTTGCCGCTTCCACTTTTCTTGAAGACGGCCATCACAGGCCATTCCCAGCCGGTTTTGGGATCGAGACCACCGAAATCGAGTGCATAGGCGTCTCCGACAGTTTGGAGGAATTTGAGGGCGCGCCAACCCCGTTCCTGGGCAAAGGCAAGTTGGCGCTCGACGGTAGAGCGGCCGAGAACCGCCAGAGCAGCACGCTGCATCAAATCCTTTGCATTGGCGTCGAGCGGGCCGAGCAGGTTCGTGCACATCGGGCAGGGCCGCTCGCGATCTGGACCATACATCCAGAAGTAGGTGATCAGCGTTTCATGTTCCCCGAACAGGTCGACCAGGCCGACGTCGTCACCGTTCATATCCTTGAACCGATAGCCCTTCTCGATCAGAGGGCCGTCGGGGAGCGATCGCCGCTGTTCCGACACCCGGTCGATGTGCCGCTGCAGCTCGATTTCCTCCGCGAGCAGATCCTGGCGAACTTTGCCATAGGCGGTGCTCTCTCCCGGCAAGGGCTTGCGTAACGCGGCAAGGTGGGCGGCGGTGGTTTGTGGCATGCGATTGAGTCTCCTCGACACAACAACGCATCAAGCGAACGAAAGTCCATCGTCCGACCGCGTCAACAGGTCGCCGTGGCGAGGACGGCCAACAGATCGCGGTCAAAGTCCGCCGTCATCAACCTGTATGGGCGACTGACCCCATTGACCATATCGCGACGTCGTCAATACGACGAAAGACGATAATGTCCTGTCGCTGCCCGAATGCTCGCGCGGTGTACTCGACCGGTTCTTCTCGCGAGGTTGAGTTCGTCGCCGACACCCTCCCGCGTCTGTTCGGCGCTCTGAATCACTGATAGCCTCCACACCGGCGCGGACGCGCGACTCGCGCGCGTTCGTATTCAGATTGACGACGCTATGAAGCGCGGCACCGGAACGCGATCCGAGCGTGGCGTCTTTGTGGAAAGATACGACCATGGGCAGTGCCCGGAACCCACCCCGTCACTGGAGCTTTCGTGTCGCCGTTGCTGCGTTTGCCGCGATGATCGGTCTGGCGAACTCGCCTGCACAAGCCGCGCTCGGGTGCCGCGACGTCGCGCTGCGTTTACATGCACTCGACCTCGAATATCATGAGAAATTCGTCTGCGACCCGAAGCCCGCGTCGATTCCCCATATCCAGACCCCCGATGGTACCAACCAGATATCGGATCACAATGGCGAGCCGCCCTGCATGAAGGGCACGCCGGCGTCGCGAGTGGCGTGGCAGCATGACCATCAGGCAGAACTCGACGCCCTGAATGCGCAGAAAGCCGTCTGCATCAAGCTCGCCTGCCCAAGCGCGATAAATCCGGCCCTCGTCGCCGCGACGCATGGCGTGCTCGGACACGCTCCGGCAACGCCGGTTGCCGACCCCGATATGGATCGCGACGGAATACCCGACGCAACGGAAAACGCTCTCATTGCCCGGTTCAGCCCCTATCTGCGATTCAGCGATGGGCAGGTGGGCGGGAGTGATCTTTATCCGCCTACTGACCCGCTCTATTACCTCCAGCGATCGGCGGTCGATGGCGGAGACCATTCCACTCCCGTGCTGACGGCGCAGCAATTGGCCAACGATTCTCACGCGGTCCTCGGGCTTTCCCCGGCCTCGAACGTGCTACGCGGTTACGGGGCCGACTATTATCTGGAACGCTGCGTCAACGAGGCGCCGCGAACCGACTACTACGTGACGCCGCCTTTCGATTCGCTGCCGATTGTGCCCCACGTGCCCGCCCAGACATGGGCCGACGCCATGCAAATCCATCATCTCGGCATGTTCGCCCACGTCTCACCATTCATCCCGACAGGCCCGAACGACCTGCCATGTCACTGCCCCAAGATTATCGTCGGCACCCAGCACGATCATGTCATCCCGCCATCCGCCTACGAGACGGATTCCAACAACGCGCACTATTACAAGATTGAATATTATCAGTTTTTTCCGTTCAATCATGACGATCAGGTTAGTAAAATCGGAGACCATGAAAGCGATTGGTCGATCATCACGCTTGTTTACGATACCGCCACCGACAAAATCGTCGCGGTGTCGCACTGGGCGCACGGCGTCGAAATGCGTTTTGACATTAGGAACTATCCGGACTGCACGCGCAAAGTCGATCCGGTGGTCGGCAATGAGTGTATTTTCACGGGTCCGATGCACAGCCGGTCGAATGTGAGCCTCGCCAAGCTCGGCGTCTTCACAATTGATCAGGACCATCCCGAATACGCCCAGAACAATGAAGTGCGCTTCGCCCAGGATGCTTCGGGAGAGTTTTCTCACCCGGTCGTCTATGTGGAACACGATTCCCACGAGTTTTGGCCGACCGAACATTGGAGCTTCTTCGGAGCGCCCGCGCATCCGGGCAACGACACCGCCCACTCCTATCTCGCGACGGACATTCCCAATCTCGGCGAAATCCAGCATCCCATGGGCGACGAGGCGGCCGTGCTGCTGCTCTACAGCGGCTCGTGGGGCAATTGGAATTCGAGCAATTCGCCGCCGCCCGGCCCGGCGCTGCACAAGCCTTGGAATTGGTTCATGACGAACAACCGCGTGCCCATCAGTTGTCGAGCCGCCGAATAAGGCGGCGCTTTGACACTACCGACGCTTACGCCGAGATTGCGAGCTTGAGACCCACATCGAGGATCGTCGCCAGCGTGATCGGCGACGTCGCGGTGATCATCATCCAGTGAGCGGGCCCAAATGCTGTCACGCGGGTGGGGCCGGCCGCTAAAATACCACACGCGATGGACGCCCGAGGGGTTGCCGCCCGATAGCACCCGGCGTGATCGGAGCCGTGTGATGTCCTCCCTCTATGTCGTCGAAATGAACGACCTCATTGATCATTCGGTTGCCTCGGCCGCCGACCAAGGGATGCCAGCCCCGCATCGTGCCTATGCTCCATCGGTCGTCCCTCGCCACATGGGACAGCGGCCCTATCCACCGCAGAACTGGCGGCTCTGTCGCCCGTTAATGCGCCGCTCCTCATGCGGCGACTATCGCGCCGCCAGTGATGTGGCCGCCGTCGCTCCCGACCGATTGGACAGCGGCACTTGCGCCACGACCCGCCCCAGTGTCGCGCGCAAAGCGCTGAACGCGGGCGTGTCGTCCTGGGTCTTGCCGAGCCGCACCAGCACGAGATCCTGGTCGGGCGACGCGATCACGAACTGGCCGAGATGGCCCAGACACGACATCAATGTGTCCGGGCCGTAGCCGGGGAACAATGCGGGTTGCTTGTCGACGCCGCCGGAGTTGTTGAGCCAGACCTGTCCGCCATATTCCGGATCGGTCGGCGAAGGCGTCTTCATAAAGGCGAGCCAGTCGGGGGCGATGATCTGACGGCCATCGACACCCTGGCCGTGGAGCAGCACGCGACCAAAGCGCGCGAAATCGTCGAGCGTCATGTAGATCAGCGAGCCGCCGATCTGTGTCCCCGCGCCGTCGAATTCCATCACCGCGCTCGTGATCCCGGCCGGCGTAAAAAGGCGTTGTTGGGCGAAGGCGCGGTAGATTCGCGCGCGCTCGCGGGGATTCTTGCTGGGGGTTAGCGTCCGGGTGACGATCTCGGCGAGGATGATCGTGGTCAGCGAGCTATATTCGAACTTGGCGCCCGGTTTCGCTTCGAGCGGTGCCGCGATCGCGCGCGCAGCCATGGCCTGGGTGCCGCTGACGAACAGAACCTGATTGGTGTCCGACGCCTCGACCGGATCGCCGACCTCCGTATGGCGAAGACCCGACGCCATATTGAGCAATTGTCTGAGCGTGATCGAACCGCGCGGGTCGTTCGCGCCCCGCCACTCCGCGACGGGTGCCGGTGCATCGAACGTAAGTCGGCCGTCGGCGACGAGCGCGCCGACGAGAACCGCGGTCACGGTCTTCGCCATCGACCAGCTGATGAAACGGTTGGCGTCCGAATAGCCGGGGGCGTAACGCTTCGCGACGACCCGTCCGTCGCGGATCATCAGCGCCGCGCGGGTCTCGCCCTCACCGGCGCCGAACAGCGGCGCGAGCGGATCGGCGGACATGGGCGTGGTCGGCGTAGCCGCCGATCCGGTCGCGAGAAGGACAACGGCACAGACGATCCACTGGCTGTTCTTTCGCATAGGTCGAGACTAGGCTGGCGGATGATGAAAGCAAGGCACGTGCTGCTGTGGCCGGTCGCCGGCATCGCCCTTATTTCCGCGGGCCTGGCCTATGCCTGGGTGCGCAGTCACCGGTCGCAGCTCGAACTCGGTGTCGGCTATGCCGCGCGCGTCGGCTGCGGTTGCCGCTATATCGGCGGCCGTCCGCTCGGCGATTGCCGCAAGGATTTCGAGCCCGGAATGGAGCCGATCAGGCTTGCCGAGGATGTCGCGACCAAGACGATAACCGCTTCGGTGCCGCTCATCGCCAGCCGCCGTGTCCGTTATGATGCGGTGCTCGGCTGCCAGCCCGAGCCCTTCCGCGGTGTACCGCTCGCCGTGCCCCACTGACGGCCGACTTGCTGGCGCGCGTCGTGGCGTGGTCGCTCGTCGCCCAGTGGCGGCCGTCAGTCGACCGTCTCGTTTTGGTTCGCGGGTGCGGGAAGCCGCCGATTTGCCGTGCGCGGGCGCTGCTTCTGCTCGATAATGAAATGGGTAAGCGAATCAAAGCTCACAAACGAAGCACGGCGCGCGATGCGCATGGAAGAGCCCGATAACGGGAACGAGCCCAATCCCGCCTTTCCGTCTTTTTCGGGCGCCGAGCGTCAATAAGCCAATTGGCTAAGGATTGGCGCGGTGTCGGTCGAAAGGGCAGCCGCAGTG
>JACDGO010000145.1 GCA_013821585.1 Sphingomonadaceae bacterium | reverse complement strand
GGTTTGGCCGCCGCAGCCGTCCCCGCCGGCGGCGCATAACCGCTCTGGTATTTCACGCCCGCGCGCAGCGCGTCGACCTTGCCGCCTAGCTGCGTTTTGGCGACCCGGGTCAGCTTGTCGCCCTGGATCATGGTGATCGCCAGGTTGCGTGCATCAGCGCCGGTCAGCGGCTCGGTGCGCGTAGCGGTGATGACATTGGCCGAAAGCGCCGGCCCGGCGGGAACGATGAACACCTCTCCGGCGGGCATCGACGTGATCTGCCGGAGCTGCGCCGGGTTGAGCGCCGCCGCGTCGAGCTGCGTCGGCTGGCGGACGTATTTCAGGCCGTCCGCCTTCAGCTGCGCCTCGACCTGATCCATCGTCTTGAGCGGCTCATATTTCACCAGTGAGCGCATGTCCGCCGGGCGCTGGAACTGGATTTGATCGATCGTCATGATGCGCCGGTTGGCGAATTGATCGGGGTGACCTTCCATATAGCCCGCGATCTCGGTGTCGGTCGGGCGCGTCAGGCCGGCCGCGAGTTGCTGGCGCAGCATCTGACCCAGCAGCGAATCAGATGAACGGCGATCCTGCAATAGAAACGCGGGCGTCTTATCAATGCCGCGCTCGCGCGCGATCTGGGCGAGAATCTTGCGCGTGATGACCTGTTGAAGCACCGCCTGTTCGACCTGCTTGCGCTGCGCGCCCGCGGGAATCTGCTGACCCTGAAGCTCGGCATTGAGTTCGTAGACGGTAATATCCTCGCCGCCGACGGTCGCGACGACCTGACCCTTGGCGAGCGTCTTCTCCGCGCTGTTGCGGTTGCAGCCCGAGAGCGCGACCGCGAGCGCGACCCCGAGCAAAATGGTGGACTTGCTGCGCATCTCTATTCCCCCGAGGAACGGCCGAAGGGCCGTCCGGTGATCAGGGGCGCGCGCTATACCGCGCCCCTCCCCTCCGCAAGACGGAAAGAAGGTGAACGCGCGTGACTGGCCGAACGGTCATGCTATGCGCGCCGCCGTGTCGAAGCGAAATCCCGGCCGCGGCGCGCCGCGCCTTTGCCTCGCCGCCTCCGGCGGCGGGCATTTGCGCCAGCTGCTCGACCTCGAAAGCGTATGGGGCAAGCGTCCGCACCTGATCGTCACCGAAGACAGCGCGCTCGGCCGCAGTCTCGCGGAAAAACACCGCGTCGCCTTCGTCGCGCATTACGCGCTCGGCCAGGCGCGTCTCGGCCATCCGCTGCGGATGCTGGTCGGTGCGGCGCGCAATCTGGCTCAATCGGCGCGAATTGTGTTGAGCGAGCGCCCCGGCATCGTCCTCACAACCGGCGCGGGCGCCGTGTTCTTCACCGTGCTGTTCGCGAGGATGCTCGGAGCGCGCGTTGTTCACATCGAATCCTTCGCGCGCTTCGATCGCCCGTCCGCGTTCGGGCGGATCGCGGCGCGCTTCGCCCACGCCCGCATCGTGCAGGCCGCGCCGCTTCTCGACGCATGGCCGGACGCGAAACTGTTCGATCCGCTGCGCGTCCTCGATGAGGCGCCGCCAACCAAGCAGGCGCTCACCTTCGCCACGGTCGGCGCGACGCTGCCCTTCCCGCGCCTCTTCGAAGCGGTGCGCGCCGGGCGCGCGGCGGGAGCATTGCCCGGAAAGTTGATCGTCCAGGTCGGCGAAGGCGCGCCGACGGCGGGCTTCGACGACGATGTCGAATGCGTCGAGACGATCGCGTTCGCGCGTGTCCAGACGATCCTCCGCGACGCGGAACTGGTGATCGCGCATGGCGGCACCGGCTCGCTCGTCACCGCGCTGCGCGCGGGCTGCCGGGTGGTCGCGATCCCCCGCCGCTTCGGCCTTGGCGAGCATTATGACGACCATCAGGAGGAAATTACCTCTGTGTTCGCGCGGCGCGGACTGATCGAGGTCGCGCGCGACGCCCAAGACCTCTCGGCGGCCGTCACCCGCAGCCGGGCGCGGCAGCCGGTCATCGCGACGACCGACCACAGCGCGCTCGCCGCACACCTCGAAACGCTGGTCGCCGGGTGGACGCGATGACCGCGCCGGAAATCAGCGTCGTCATCCCGCACTACGACGATCTTTCGGGACTCGCGCGTTGCCTCGACGCACTCGAGGCGCAAACGATCGGGCGTTCGCGCTTCGAAATTCTCGTCGGCGACAATGGATCGCCATGCGGCCTTGACGCGGTCGAGGCCGTCACGGCGAACCGCGCATGCGTCGTCGAAGTGCGTGAACGGGGCGCTGGGCCGGCGCGCAACGGCGCGGCGGCGGTGGCGCGCGGCGACATCCTCGCCTTTATCGACAGCGATTGCATCGCGGATTCGCACTGGCTCGAGGCCGGCGTCGCCGCACTCGCGCCCCGTGCGTTCGCGGGCGGCCAAGTGATCGTGCCGGTCGAAGCCAACGCGCCGCTGAGCGGGGCCGAGGCCTATGAGGTGATTTTCGCGTTCCGGATGGGCGACTATATCCGGCGCAAGGGCTTTACGGGCACCGGCAACCTGTTCGTCCGGCGCGCCGACTTCGGGGCGGTAGGGCCGTTCCGCACGGGCGTTTCGGAGGACGTCGATTGGTGCCGCCGCGCGACAGCGAACGGACTGACGCTGGTTTACGCGCCCGACGCGATCGCCGCGCATCCGGCACGACCCGACTGGGCTGGATTGTTCGCGCGGACACGGCGCATCCAGAGCGAGCTGTTCCTGCTCGCCGCGCAGCGGCGCTTCGGACGGCTGCGCTGGTTCGTGCGCTCGCTCGCGATGCCCGTGTCGATCGTCGCGCACGCGCCGCGCATCCTTCGCGCACGAAGCATCAGAGGTGCGCGCGTCAAGGCGCTCAGAACATTAGTCCGGCTGCGCCTGTGGCGCGCCGGAAAAGGGCTGCGTCAGGCGCTGACCGGTAGAGCCTAGGCGGCGACAGCCTTGAGAAATGCTTCGGGATTGCCACCGCGCAGATTGTCGCGCGCGAGCGCCATCCACATGAAGGTCGGCAGCGCCTCGTCGCGGAAGCGGTAGCGGACCTCGTCGCCTTCCTGTTCGCGCTCGATGATCTCGGCGGCGACGATCCGCTCGATCCCTTGCTCGACCCCGTGACCACCCGATTGATGCGCGACGTCCTCGCGCGTGAACCAGCCGTCGGGCGTGGTCGAGGCGCGCGCCGCCGCGCCGAGCAGGTCGCGATCCTCGTGCACGCCCAACGCGCGCACCTGGCGCGCGGTAGTCCGGGTCAGGCGGCTTTCCGATTCGTCGACGACCTTGTCGAGCGCGGCGAGGAAATCGCCGGTCTCGATCGTCAGCCGGCCGGCGTCGAGCGCCTTCATGCTGCTGTGATGGCAGAGAAGCCGCGCCAGATAGGGCGAGCCGTTGGCGAGCGCGCCGACCAGCCTCGCGACCTGCGGATCGAAGCTGGCGCCGCTCGCCTTCTCGCCGATTTCGATCAACGCCCGCACTTCGTCACCGGCAAGGCGCGGCATCGGCAAGCCGATGACGTTGCGGCGGATCGAGGGAACGTAGCCGATCAGTTCCTGAAGGTTGAAGGCAACGCCCGCGAGCACGATCTGTACCCGTGCCGCGCGATCCGACAGGTTCTTGATCAGTTCGGCGACAGTCTGGCGGAACTCGGGGTCCTCGATCCGGTCGTATTCATCGAGGATGATAAGCACGCGCGTGCCGACGATGTTGGCGCACAGCTCGGCAAGCTCGCGCGCGTCGAACGCGCCCTTGGGCAGCCGATCGGCGATCGTTCCGCCCGCTTCGGATTCGGCGGCCGTCGGAGCGACCTCGCCATGGAAAAGCAGCGGCACCTCACGCAGCATCGCGCGAAAGATATCCTCGAAGCGCGAATGCGCGCCGCACGTCGCGTAGCCGACGACATAATCCGAATCGCGCGCGACCTCGGCAAGGACGTGAAGCAGCGAGGTCTTGCCGATCCCGCGCTCGCCGTAGAGGACGACGTGGCTGCGCTGCTCCTCGATCAACTCGATGAGGCGGGCGAGCACGGGCAAGCGCCCCGCGAAGCTCGACCGGTCGGTGACGGGCTGCGTCGGCGTGAACAAGTCGCGCAGCGTCAAGCGGGCGCGCAGCACCTCGTCGCGCTCTTTGCGGCCGCCGATACCGGGGCGGTCGATCGCCGACGAGAGAAAGGCCGGGAAATCGCCGCTGGAGCCGCGATTGCGGCGCATGACCGCCGATGCGAACGGCGCGGGCTCGCCATCTTCGTCATAGCCATAGTCTTCGGAACGCCGGCCGAACGGCCACACCTTACTCATAAACGACCTGAACGACACGAATCACCTCGATTTAGAAGAGCAGTTGCAGCGCGCGCAAATCGCCGATCAGCGGCGGCCGATCAACTCATACGGCTTGATGACAAACCACACATAGGCGAGCACCGCGACGATCCCGAGGACCGCGATCACGTCATAGCCCTTGTTGCCGACATAGTTGCATCCCGCGCAGCCGAGCGCCGCGGGCAGATAGCTCAGGATCGAATCCTGCTGCTCGGGCGCCGCGACCGAGCGTTGAAGGAAGACGACGATCAGCCCCGCGAAAATCGCGATCGTGATCCAGTCATATGGTGTCTGCATCGCCCCTGCGTTCCTCCATCGCGCCGGCTCGGCCGGCGGTGCCCCTTGCCGGCCATAGCTGCGCGCGGCGGCGATTGCCAGCGCCGCCGAGACGGGATAGTTGGCGCGGCTTATGCGGGGTTTTCAAGTTCATCGCGGCGTTCTGCGCCTGCGCAGCGCGCTCGCTTTGCCGTGCGCGCTCGTGCCGCTTGCCGCGCACGGGCAAGCCGCCCGCCCCACGCGCCATGTCGATGCGACGCTTTCGACCACTCTCCAATATGATTCGAACGGTTTGCTGAGCGATTCCGCCGTTAATGGCAGCGGCCCCTCGCAAAGCGACCTGCGCGCGACGCCGTCGCTCAATCTCGACATCTATGTGCCGGTCGGGCGCCAGGCGGTTTTCCTGGCGGGGGGGATCGGCTATGATTTCCATACGCGCTACAAGCGCTTCAACAGCGAGCGCATCAACCTGGCGGGCGGCGCCGATCTCAGCTATGCGGGCAATTGCACCAGCCACGTCGAGCTTGGCTATGCGCGCTATCACACCAATCTCGCCGACATCGTCGACATCGGCGGCGGCTTCACCGATAACAATCGCGAAGAGCGCCGCAGCTTCGGCATCGATGCCGGGTGCGGTGGAGCGATCGGCCTCCGGCCTTCGATCGGCTTCCGGCGAGAAGAGGTGCGTAACAGCAGCTTCTTCCGCCGCATCTCGAACGACAACACCGACACCTACACAACGCAATTAGGCTATTCGCGGCCGGCGCTCGGCACCGTCTCGATCTACGGGAGCTTCAGCGACGGCGAATATCCGAACCGCCGGACCGCGACCTTCGTCGACGGCGTGCGGATCTTTTCGGGCGGGCTTCAGTATGAGCGCGCCGTCGGCACGCGGCTGACCGCGCGCGGCTCGCTCGGCTACAGCCGCGTCGAGCCGAAGGCGCCGGGCGTCCCCAAATACGGCGGCCTGTCGTATAGCCTCTCGGCGACCTATCGCGGCGACCGGATAAGCCTGACGGCGCTGGGATCGCGTTCGGTCGAGCAGTCGAACATCCTCGACATCTCTTACGACATCGACACGAATTTCTCGCTCAACGCCGAATATGCGCTTTCGCCCAAGGTCAATCTCCTCGGCGACGCACGCTATCAGCGGCGCAGCTTTCGCTCTTCACCGCTGATACCAAGCAGCCTCGCGCGCGGCAGCGACAGGCTCTACGATGTCGGCGGCGGCGTCCGCCTCTTTCCGCGCAACCGGCTGAGTTTCACGCTCGAAGCCGAGCGCGAGCACCGCGACGCCGACGTTCGGCTGCTCAACTATAACGACACGCGCGTGTCGCTGACCGCGACGGTCAGGCTCTAGTCATGATTATCACCTATGGATTCGCCCGTAT
>JACDGO010000144.1 GCA_013821585.1 Sphingomonadaceae bacterium | reverse complement strand
CGACACCTTCAGCGAAGGAACGACCGATTGTAGATCGATGAGGTCGCGGATCTGCGCTTTCTCGACCGTATCCTGCGCTGTCACGGAAACCGAGATTGGCACGTCCTGGAGCGTCTGTTCGCGTTTGGTGGCGGTGACGATGATGTCGTCGGATTATTCGGCGACGGCCGGCGCGGGCGCTGCGGTGTTCTGCGCAATCGCCGGCGCGCTCACGGCCAGCGCGATTAGGGACGCGCCCACTAAATGGATAGTTGCCATCGTTCCTCTCCCATTTTCAAGAGCCGTGTTGCCCGGCTCGCACCGCACTTTCTAATGACACCTAGATTCTATGGCAACCTAGAAAATAGAATCTCGACGGGTTTGCCTGGGCGGTCGCGAGAAGTTAGAGTCGGTCAATGCGGCTCAAACAAACTCCACCGTGGCCACCGCGTTAGCTCCGCCGGCGCGAGCGCGCGTGAGGAGCGGCAAGCCGATTTCGCGGAGCGTCAAGTCGGCGGGCAAGCGGGACGCGATCATTCGCACGGCGATCGAGATCATCAACGCAAAGAGCTATGCGCAGGCGACGATGACGGAGATCGCGAAATCCCTCGGGCTTCGCGACGCCTCACTCTATTACTATTTCCACGACAAGCAGGCTCTGGTGTACGCGTGCCATGTGCGGTCGCTCGAACGCTTCGAACAGCTGCTCAGGGAAGTTGAGCAGAGCAACAGGGACGGCCTCGGCAAGCTCCGGCATTTCATCGAGCGAATGCTCGACGATTCCGTTGAGAACGGTCCCCAGCTTTACTTTGGCGACCATTCCTATCTCGATGCTCGCGAGCGTAAAGCCATCGATGCTTGGGCGGCGCGATTGACCGAGAGACTGGAGTGTTTTTTCTGTCAAGGCATCAAGGACGGCTCGATCGTATCCTGCGAACCGGCGCTCGTCGTTCAGCTTCTGCTAGGCATGCTCATCTGGCTCGCCAAATGGGTTCCGCGAGACATGACCGTCGATCGGCTCATGGACGCCATCAGAGCAGTCAGTCTTCACGGGCTCGAAAGCCGCGTCAAGCCTTGACCGGTTGACCGCCGACACGTTCGACCGTGTCGCGGCGAGGATCGATATAGACCGCCAAGCATAGGAGAGGGCTCGTGAAGATCGGCATCATCGGCGCAGGCTTTATTGGGCGCGCCGTCGCCCGCCTTGCCGTCGCCCATGGGCACGACGTGATGCTGAGCAACTCGCGTCATCCGCGCACGCTCACGAGCACGATGATTTCGGTCGGGTGCCAGGTCGGCACTACGGCGGATGCCGCTCGCATCGGCGATATCGGGCTGCTGGCGGTGCCGTTCTTCGCGATTCCCGACCTCGACCCGGCAATGTTGGACGGCAAGGTCGTGATGGACGCTTGCAACTATTATCCGGGCCGCGACGAGAGTATCGCCGGCCTGGACAGCGGTGAAACGACGACCAGCGAGATCGTGCAGAGGCATTTCGCCGGTGCAAAAGTGGTCAAGGCTTGGAACGCGATCCTCGAGCGTGACATTGACCCCGATGCCCGCCCGCGAGGCGCCCCCGACCGCCGCGCGCTGCCGATCGCAGGCGACGATGCCGATGCAAAGGCGATTGTCGCCGCGTTGTTCGACGAGTTCGGCTACGACATCGTCGATGCAGGTCCCTTGCGCGAGGGCTGGCGGTTCGAGCGCGCGCGTCCGGCCTATTGCGTCCGCCTGGAAAAGGACGCGTTGGCCGCCAAGCTCGCCGACGCCGGAACGAGCGTTGCCGAAGGTTCGTGGCGCGGCTGACTGCGCCTTTAATCCACGCCTTCCACGAAAGTCCCACAATGCAGCTGACCTATTTGGTCGCCGGTCGCACTGCCGAATAGGTTGGATGCGCATGGTTACCGCCATGCACCGAGCCCATCGGGCATCAGCACTGACCGGACGACCGTCCCGGGCTCCGCGACGGTCATCACGCGGCGAGGTGCCAGAGCATCATCCCCTCCCCGCCCATAGCTTGACACAGGATGTCGAGATCTGGCCCAAAGCGGCCGGTCTCATTACCAGCGGCACGCAACCAATTGCTGACGTTTGAACCTTCACGATCGGCGCAGGTTGTTAGTGGCAAGCTGAGATTAAAGTGGAGAACGGTGCCGAAATTTCTCACGATCGGATATGGCGATGAGGCCGGCTATCAACGGACGCCCGAACCAGTTCGTCAGGCCGCGCATGCCCACGATGCAGAGCTGGTAAGAGAAGGCGCTATTGTGGGGATGGCGGGCCAACCAGTGCAAGTTCGAAATCCGGACCATACCGGCGTTGAGACACAGGAAGGTCCCTATCTCAAAGCGGACTTGCCGATCGCCGGCTTCGCCCTGATCCAGGCGGCGAACCTTCAGGAAGCGATAAAGCTCGCGTCTGAATCACCTTGTGCCGTCGCGCATGGAGTCATCGAGGTTTGGCCGTTGCATGTGGCGATAGATACGTAACTTTCGACTGGCTTTTGCCCTCTTGGGCGGCGTCGATTGGCTGTACG
Organism: Sphingomonadaceae bacterium; assembly: GCA_013821585.1. Taxonomy (GTDB): domain Bacteria; phylum Pseudomonadota; class Alphaproteobacteria; order Sphingomonadales; family Sphingomonadaceae; genus Sphingomonas_O. The sequence goes on along the minus strand of JACDGO010000144.1, from coordinate 3,459 downwards.
CGGAGTGTCAGCACTTGGACGAATTTGCGGCGGAGCGGACTAAGTGAGAATGTTACTGGCTTCGGACCATATCCGGTTTGCCAGAGTCGTCGCTGGCTCGGCGGAAGCAAGCGCGGCAGACTGCCCGGCCCAGGCCTGCATCCGTTCCACATCTCCGGTTCGTTCGGCGGCTTTGCGCATCGCCGCCGTGAGGTCTCGCTGAACCGGATAGGGTGCCGGGCAAGGAGCATCTCGAGCCGAAGCCTCGCGAACATAGGCGGTAGTAATGCTCCGTCCTGCTCGGCCGCTGAAGACTCGGCTAACGCGAGTATCCTCAGGGGCAGTCCTCGCAATGGCAGCGGCCCAGGCTGGATGAATTACGGCCTCTGGGCATCTAAGAAATCCTGTACCGATCTGGACCGCGCTGGCGCCTAGCGTCAAGGCGGCGGCGATTCCTCGTCCATCGGCAATTCCACCAGTAGCGACAACCGGAATGTGGACCGCGTCCACCACCGCTGGAAGGAGAGAGAAAAGGCCAACAAGTTCCTGCTCGGCCTTCTGGGCTTCGAAAGCGGCCCGATGTCCTCCGGCTTCCATTCCCTGCGCGATAATCGCGTCAGCACCTTGCGCCTCGGCCTCAAGCGCTTCGCCGACCGTTGAAACAGTGGCGAACCAAGTTATCTTCTTTTGCTTGAGCCGTGCGATCATCCCCGGCGGAAACAGGCCCATAACTGAGGAAATCGCGGCCGGAGTGGCTTCCAAAATGGCTTCGAACTGAGCCGTGAAGTCGGGTGGAACTGCATCCCCAGCTGATTGGGATACTTGCGGTCCCCACTCGCCCAAGAATTGTCGAAGCTTGACCTCAGCGGCCGGATCACGGGCGGGTTTCGGATCGGGCACCCAAAGATTCAGCTGGAACGGACCGGAAGCCAAGCCGCGCACAGTGGAAACCCATTCGACGATTTCATCTGGCTGGAAGAGTAGGGCGCCAAGAGCGCCCATCCCACCCGCCTGCATCACCGCCGCCGAAAGGGACGGTGCGGGCACACCGGCCATCGGTGCGAGAAGGACCGGGATCTCGAGCGCGAACTGCCCGCAAAACGTCGCCACCGTGTCGCGAACGGTCACTGAGCACTCTCCATTCAATGCATTTCGCAATGGACAGCCGTGGCTCTCGTTCGTCAAGAAGCTGTTCTGGCCGTAAGCGGCTGGTCGCCTTTCGCGCACGGAACTGCATAACGCGCCGTTTGCACGGCCGCGCCATACGGTCGGATGCCAGGCCTCGGGGCGGTCAACGGCCGGTTTCCACCGCCCCTCCGCGTGTGGTTTCTAGCCGAATTTGTCAGCACTGTCCCAGAGCGACACGACGGGCCCATTTATGGACTTGCCGACGCGGTCCTAATCGTTAGGGCAAAATATCCAATCGGATTCAGGGGTTTACAAAAATGCGTAACATTCTCTCTGCGACCGCCGCGATGCTGCTCGCCACGAGTGTGGCGCACGCCACGACCGTCAACAACACGGACCTTCCTCCCGTGAATGGAAATTACGGCGCCGGCGTCGCGACGACGACGACCAGCGCGACGGGGACCGTTACGACTGTTAATGGCCCCGGCGGCGGCGCCAATCGCGCCGATGCCCCGCCTTCGACGAACCAGTGGGCGCAGCACAATGTCGGCGGCAACGCATCGGTCGGCATCACCACCGAGCGCGCGCGCAGCGGCAACGGCTCGGTCGCGTTCACCGGCCTGACGGCGAACGATTCGAAAGCCGACCTCGAATATTATTTCGCGACGCCGATCCCGCTCGCGAGCTTCACGTCGGCCGCCTACGATTGGTTCCGCGCATCGACGTCGACAAACAACGGCATTCAGACCGCGTCGCTGCGCCTCCTGATGGTCAATCCGGGAGCGTCCAACCCGTTCACCGCGCTGATCTACGAACCCTATTATCAGGAATCGACGGCCGATCAGATCGCCATGACGCCGGTCGCGACTGATGCCTGGACGACGGAGAATATCGGCCTTGGATCGCAGTTCTGGAACAACAACGGCAGCCTCACAAATCCCGGCGCATTCACCAATCCATTGTCGGCATGGATCGCAGCCAATCCGGCCGCAGCAATCTATGGCCTCAGCAGCGGCATCGGCTCGGGATGGAACGGTCAGTTCTTCGGCGGGATCGACAACGTCGCCTATAATTTTGGCGCGGGCGGATCGAACAGCTTCAACTTTGAAGTCGCCGCCGTGGCGGGCGTTCCCGAGCCGGCGACCTGGGCGATGACGATTCTCGGCTTCGGTGTCATCGGTACGATGACGCGCCGTCGCCGCCGGGCCGCCTTCGTCGTGGCCTAATCGCTTCTAGAAGCAGTTCGCTTCTCGAGACGCTGCCGTTCCACCATCACGGTGAGGGAACGGCAGCGCCTTGATTCGCTTAGCGACCGGAGCACTCCTTAGCCTCGTGCCTAAGCGACCGATGACGTCCCCGGCAGCTTGAGGTGGCGGCCAGCGGGTTGTCTGCCCACCTCGGAATAAGCGGACAGCAGACGCTGGCGGCGTCACAAATGCTTGACGTCGATTACGACGATGCCGGTCTTTTGTCCCGTCTGAACATAGCTATAGGCGTCGTCGATCTCATCAAGCGGGTATCTCCGATCGACGATCGCTCGGAATTGCCCTGTCGCCATGAGTTGACCGAGAAAGTTGACGAAGGTTTGGGCGGTTCCGCGCTGCGGCAAAGGAACCGAAGCCTTGCCGGTTCTGGTGACGGCCGACCACAGCAGGAACGGTATGTCCTGCCCCCAACGTCCAAGATCGGTAACCGCGAAAAAGCCGTCGGAATTGACCAACCGCCGCCACTGGAAAACAGCCATCTTTCCCACCGCATCGAGCACGAAGTCGAAGTTTTTGCCAAGCTGACGGAATTCGGTTGTTTCGTAATCGACTACGCGATCCACTCCGAGCGACTTAGCCATTTCGATATGCCGTCCAGCCACCACCGCCGTGACGTCCGCGCCGTAGCATTTCGCAAGCTGCGCTGCGGCCACGCCGATCGCGCCCGACGCTCCGTAGATCAGCGCCTTGGCGCCCGGCTTGCAGAATTTGCTGACGCTCGCGTTTGCATAATAAGCGCCTTCGCAAACCGGAGCTTCGTTAAAGGGCGTTCCTTCCGGCATGATTCCGATCGCGCCGGTTTCGGCCATGCACAAATATTCGGCTTGAGCTCCGTTCCTGGCTCGCGGGCACATGCCGAATACGCGATCACCGGGCTTGAACGCCGAAACCGCGGCACCGACGCTCTCAATCTCCCCAGCAAAATCCATACCCAGGGTCGTTCGTCGAGGATTACCGCGCGCTATACTCCGTCTACGTCAGAACCCGAAAATCTGAGGGATTGATGACGCGGAAATTGTCAGTGACCGAGTCACAGTAAGCAGGCCAATTTTTTGGGACGCGTTCGGTGAGAAAGGTCATCGTCTTG
>JACDGO010000143.1 GCA_013821585.1 Sphingomonadaceae bacterium | reverse complement strand
CTATTATGAGGCGGCCGGCGTCGTGGTGACATTGGTGCTGCTAGGACAGGTTCTCGAACTTCGCGCCCGCGCCGCGACCGGTCGCGCGATACGCGCATTGCTGAACCTCGCGCCCAAGACCGCCCGGCGCATCGGCGCAGACGGCAAAGAGGAGGAGGTCGATCTCGCCGAAATCGCCCAGGGCGACCGGCTACGCGTCCGGCCGGGCGACGCGATCCCCGTCGACGGCGTCGTCGTCGAAGGGCGATCGTCGGTCGATGAAGCGATGCTGACGGGTGAGCCCGCACCAGTGCTGAAGGAAAACGGTGCGGCCGTGACCGGCGGCACGGTCAACGGCACCGGGGCGCTAGTGATCGAGGCCCGCGCGGTGGGGGCCGACACCGTGCTCGCCCGCATCGTGAAGATGGTGGCCGAAGCCCAGCGCAGCCGCGCGCCGATCCAGGCGGTGGCGGACCGCGTCTCGGGCTGGTTCGTCCCGCTGGTGGTCGCAATCGCGATCGTGACCTTCGTCGTCTGGAATCTGGTCGGCCCCGAACCGAGGTTCGGCCACGCGCTGCTCAACGCGATCGCCGTGCTCATCATTGCCTGCCCGTGTGCACTCGGGCTGGCGACGCCGATGTCGATCATGGTCGGCACCGGACGCGGCGCGCGCGCTGGCGTGCTGATCAAGGACGCGGAAGCGCTGCAAATGATGGCCGACGTCGATACGCTCGTGATCGACAAGACCGGCACGCTGACCGAAGGTCGCCCGACGCTCGTCGCTGTCGAGCTCGCCGACGGGTTCGTGCGGAACGATGTGCTCGCCGCCGCCGCTGCGGTCGAAGCGCAGTCCGAGCACCCGCTCGCCCATGCGGTCGTTACCGGCGCTCAGAAGGATGGGCTGGAGATCGCGCCGGTGGAGGACTTCGACTCCCAGACCGGCTTCGGTGTTAGCGGCCGAGTCGATGGTCGCATGGTATCCGTCGGCAACGCCGCTCAGATGGAACGTGTCGGCGCGGATGTGTCGGCGCTAAAGAAGGCTGCCGACCGCCATCGCAGCGAAGGTGCTGGCACGATGTTCGTCGCGATCGACGGGCGTTTTGCCGGGCTTCTCGCCGTCGCTGATCCGATAAAGGCATCTGCACGTGATGCGATTGCCGCGCTGCGCGAGGAGGGGCTGCGGATCGTCATGCTGACCGGCGATGCGCAAGGGACGGCGAACGCCGTCGCCAAGGCGATCGGCGGCATCGACGAGGTCCACGCTGGTCTCAAGCCCGAGGAAAAGGCGCGGATCATCGGCGAATTGAAGGCAAAGGGCGCGAAGGTCGCGATGGCAGGTGACGGCATCAACGACGCGCCCGCGCTCGCCGTGGCCGACGTCGGTGTCGCGATGGGCACCGGCACCGATGTGGCGATCGAGAGCGCGGGTATGACGCTGACTAAGGGCGACCTCGCGGCGATGGTCCGCGCCCGCCGGTTGGCGAGGGCGACGATGCGTAACATTCGCCAGAACCTGTTCTTCTCGTTTCTGTTCAATGGGATTGGCGTGCCGGTCGCGGCGGGGGTGCTTTACCCGGTCGCTGGCATCATGTTGTCGCCGATGATCGCTGGCGCGGCGATGGCGCTATCGAGCTTCACCGTGGTCACCAACGCGCTCAGGCTGAACACGGCGAAGCTGTGAAGATCGGGCCGGCCTCTGTCACCAGCGGGGTCTCACAGCGTATGATCCGGCACTATGAGAAGATCGGCCTGGTTCCTTTGCCGCCGCGACGCGACAGCGGCTATCGCGATTATTCCGACGCGGATGTTCACAGGTTGCGCTTCATCGCCAATGCGCGCGACCTCGGTTTTCCGATCGAAGAGATCAGGACGTTGCTCGGCCTTTGGAGCGATGACGCGCGATCGAGTGCGGACGTGAAGCGCTTGGCGACCGCTCGCGCGGACGAACTGGGGCGCAAGTCAGCGGCGCTAGAAGCGATGCGCCGTTCGCTTCTCGACCTCGCCTCGCGTTGCCAAGGCAATGATCGGCCCGGCTGTCCGATTATCGACGATTTGGCCGGGGAGGCTCCCTCCCGGTAGCTGGGGTCCTACCGAGCGGACGACCAGTGAATGTGGACGATCTTCCAAGCGCCGCCTTCGCGACGCAAGACCATCGTTTCGGTCGAGGCGCTATCTTTAGGTCGCCCCTTGTAGTTGCCAGTCGTCCGAGATTCCGTGGCAATCCACGCCATATCACCGGTCGAGTTGCCAGATTGTCTCGTTACCGTTCGCGCTACAGCCTTGGAAAAAGCCGCGTTTCCTAGAAGGTGATGCGAGGCGTATTCCGCCTTGCTGCGTTCGGCACCTGGCCCTCAAAGCAGTTTCGTGGCACTCTCAGCCGCATCCAACTTTTTGTGGGGTTGCGTGTAAGGGGCCGCAAACTTACCCAAAACCTTACACAGTTTTTGGCTTGACGAAATTAAATCGTTGTACTACAAATACTTACGGAAGTCTCGTCCCACTCAAAATGCCGTTCCGAGAGGAGTGTCGGTTCGATTCCGACCGCCCGCACCATTGATTTTTCCAGCACCGAAAGCAGAACTGCGACGGTGTTCTTCGACGCATCGAATCCAGCACTGGCTTGCGTCAGGCTCCGCGAAGGGATGCCAGAACAGGCAGCACGCTGGCCACCTGCGAGACGTACAGCGAGTGGCCATCGCCACTGTCACCTTCATTCAGCACCGCGGTGCGACTTTGCTTGTTGCCACGATCAATCGCTGCAGGTCCGCTGTGCGCCCCAATGCCCGCCGTTCAGTGCTTACCACGCATTTCTCGAAAGCGGACGATCCCGACCACGGAAAATAGCGTGGGTGGTTTGGATGTAATCTCCGTCCGCTCAGCCATCTCGGCTACAACTTTAGTCCCCTCCCTGCCTCGATGTTTGGTGCGCATAGTGCTGACAACTCGCATCTGTGAAGAGCTAGGTGGCCTGATCACCGCGACGCTGCTGACGCTGTTTGTACTGCCCGCCGTGGCGCGATTGGTGCTCCGGCTCGAAGCGCCGCGGCTGCGAGGGAGCTCGCTCAGGCCTAGCGATCCCCGCCTCTGTGAAGAAACAGAACCGAGATGGCGGCAACCCCAGCGAAGCCGGCGCCTGCGAGAAATGCTGCCGCTGGTCCCATCGTCTCCCAAAGGAGTCCGGCCGTGAGGCTTGCAAGAAGCAGCGTCACGCCGGTCGCCAGGTTGAATACGCCGAACGCGGAACCGCGCAGCTCATCCGGGGAGCGTTCGGCGACGAGCTTGGCCATCAGTCCTTGCGTCAGTGCCATGTGCGCGCCCCACAGCGCGATGCCGGTGAAGGCACCCAACAAGCCGGGGCCGAGCGCGAGCGCGACGTCCGCCGCGATGAGGCAAGCGAGCCCGCCCAGGAGCGGCACGCGCGCGTCGCGTCGATCGGCCAGCACCCCAGCTGGATAAGCGCCGAGCGCATATACTATGTTCATCACAACTAGAACGAGCGGCGCAAGCGCCAGCGGGAGTCCTTCGGCGTGCGCCTTCAAAATCAGAAACGCCTCACTGAACCGTGCCATGGTGAAGACGACTCCGATCGCCACCACCTTGCAGAACGAGGCGTCCAGCCGGCGTAGATCGGCCAAGCGCAGCGGCGGCCGCGCGTCGCGTACGCCAGGAACGGTCGGCCCGTCACCAACCCCGAACAGGACGAACAGCACAGAAATCGCAGCAGGTACCGTCGCGATCCAGAAAATGGTCCGCATGTCGTTGGCGAGCAGCGCCATCAGCCCGATCGCTGCAAGGGGTCCCAGGAACGCCCCGACGGTGTCGAGCGCCTGGCGAAGACCATAGGCGCGGCCGCGAATGGCGAGCGGCGTCACATCGGCCACCAGCGCGTCGCGCGGCGCGCCCCGCAGTCCTTTCGCTGCCCGATCGATGAAGCGCGAAACAAACACAACGGCTGGGCTGCCCGCGAGCGCGAACAATGGCTTCGACAAAGCGCCGAGGCCATAACCCGCCAAGATTAGAGGCTTTCGCCGTCCGAGCCGGTCCGAAACGTAACCGGAGAAGACCTTCGCAACTGAAGAGGTTGCCTCCGCGAAGCCGTCGATCAGCCCTACCAGGACGACACTGGCGCCCAGAGTCACGGTCAAAAACAGCGGCAGCAGCGCGTGAATAATTTCGGACGAAATATCCATGAACAAGCTGACGAAGCCAAGCACCCAAACGGTGCGTGGAATTGGGGAGCGGCTGCGCACGGCTATTCCAATATGCGTTGGATCCGCAATGGCGTATCGAATTCTGACGCCGCTATGTCCGGTGCCGGGAACATCGGCTAGGATCGGGCAGGACTCTTCTGGTCCATTTTCAGCCGATCCGCTAAGCGCACAATCCTAGTCGATCTCCAGATCGCCCGGGGCGCCCAAAACAAGCCACTCTTTTAGCGATCCAACTGCATAAACGGGACTCCGCACTCTGACGGCCGGAACGAAGCTTTTTGACAAGAGTGCCCTGCGGTCAGTATCTCCGGGAAACTGACGTTTCACTGGCGAATACCAAAGCTGAACACCGCAGGCAGTCGGTTGTGCCCCCTTGGGTTAGCTCGCAGTGTTCGGCGGTAACGCGACTGGCACAGCCTCGTTGCCGTTGGGCAGCAGAGCGACCAACATGGCGGTAAGGTCGGAGTCGCTATAGGGCTTCATCAGGACTGGCCGGGCGAGAAACCGCGCGTCGATACCTTGCGCGTTATATCCGGTAGAAAACAGGAACGGGACACCGTCGTTCGCCAACACGTCAGCCACGCCATAGCTCGTCTCATGCCCGAGGTTGAGGTCGAGCATCGCGATGTCGAACCGTTGCCCGCTGATCAGGTCGAACGCTTGCGCGCACGTCGCGGCAGCCGCGACTTCGTTGCAGCCGAGGTCTGCGAGGACGGCCTCGATGTTCCACAGCACCATCATCTCGTCCTCAACGACGAGAATTCGGCGGCCAGACAGGGTGTTATTCAACCGCTATTCCCTTGGCCGGCAGATCAATCAAGCAGGCGACCCCTTTGCGGCGATACTCAAGACTGACCGTTCCGCCAAGTTCGTGAGACAGTCCGCGTTCGAGGACCTGAGAGCCGAACCCCTTATGATCGGGCGGCGTTACCGGCGGCCCGCCACTTTCGTGCCACCGGATGTTTAGCTGGTCGCCGCCGGTCGCGGCGTTGATCGACCAATCGGCCGCCACAATGCCGGCATCGTTCGACAACGCGCCGTATTTGACCGCATTTGTCGCCAGTTCATGAAAGGCGATCCCCAGCGCCAGCGTCGCCTTGGGCGGCAGCCGAACGTCGGGACCGGCGATCCGGAAGCGCGCGGCCAAGCCATCCGCAGCGCGGAACGGCTCGAGCGCCGCGTCGAAAACGTCACGGAGGTTCGCCCCTTCCCAGTTCTGGTGACTGAGCAGGTCATGCGACCGTGACAGGGCAAAAATCCGCGATTCGATCGTTTCGCGGATGACGGCCGGGTCTGTGGCGCCGCGCAGCGCCTGGCGAGTGATCGACTGGACCGTCGCCAGGGTGTTTTTGACACGATGGTTGAGTTCGTCGATCAGCATCTCGCAGTGCGCCTGCTTTTCACGATCGCTGGTGCGATCTACAAGCGAAATGAAATGCTGAACGACCACGCCGTCATCGTCGGCGACCGGGCTGATGAACAGCGACGCGCAGAATACAGTCCCATCGTCGCGCTTGAACGAAAGCTCAGGCTCACTGTCGGCGCTGCCCGCGAAAGCTGCTCTAATTTCGCTTGCTGACTTTGAGCTGACGCCACGGGCAATAAGCTCGTAGAAATCGGTGCCAAGAACTTCTGCCTCATCAAAGCCGGTCAGCTTGTGAAATGCCTCATTGGCGAAGACGATGGGATTTCCGTCGTCTTTGGCATCGGTGAAGATCATCGGCATCCGGGTCTTTTGCGCCGCAAGGACGAACGGACCAAGCTTGTCGGCGAACTTGTCGACTTCCGCTACCGCTGCGGTCTGCTCGGCCGCACCTTTGGAA